>DASTBC010000145.1 GCA_035712245.1 Candidatus Eisenbacteria bacterium | reverse complement strand
CATGACGGGCACGATCAATCCGCTCAACAGCCGGGGGCTCACCGACGTGGGCGTGAAGTTCGAGAACATCGAGCTGACCACCTTCACGCCCTATTCCGGGAAATTCATGGGGTACCGCATCGACCGCGGGAAGCTGGACCTGGATCTCCACTACGCGATCCAGGACCGCCAGCTCCAGGGCGAGAACAAGATCCTGATCCGCCAGCTCAATCTCGGCGAGAAGGTCGAGAGCAAGGACGCGACGAGCCTCCCCGTGAAGTTCGCGATCGCGCTCCTCAAGGACAAGAACGGCGACATCGATCTCGACCTTCCCGTGAGCGGGAGCCTGGACGATCCCAAGTTCAGCGTGTGGAAGGTGGTATGGAAGATCCTGGGACAGCTCGTCGTGAAGGCCGTGACGTCGCCGTTCAAGCTCTTCGGCGCGATCTTCGGCGGCGAGGACACCGAGGTCGCGCCGGCGATCGCGTTCCCGTACGGGAGCGTGGAGCTGGACACGCTCGAGGTGAAGAAGCTCGACGCCATTCTCAAGGGGATGAACGATCGCCCCGCCCTGAAGCTCGAGGTCGAGCAGACGGTTCCCACGTCCAGGGATTCCACGGCCGTGCTGAACCGGCGCTTCGTGGCGCTGATCCAGGACGTGCCCGTGGACGCTCGGTCGAAGGCGCCCGAGCCCGCGACGGTCGCGGCAGCCGCGACGAGGGCGCCCGCGGGGATGGGCGCGACCGATTACGCGCTCCGATTGACCCGCGCCTACGCCACGCGCTTCGGGAAGCCTCCCGAGGTGACGAAGCCGAAGACCAAGCCGGTGAAAGGGGCGCTCCCCGACAGCGCCACGGTCGCCGCGGAGATCGACCGGCTCGCGCAGATGGAGGATCGCGTCCGGGGAACGATCGTGGTCTCGTCCGACGAGATCGGAATCCTCGCCGTCGAGCGCGCCCGGCGCGTCCAGGGGTACCTCCTGCGCGACAGCACGATCGTTCCCGAGCGCATCTTCATCGTGGGCAGCAAGGGTTCCTACGCGCCGGACAGCCTGGGAGTACGGGTCGGCCTGACGCTCACCGATTGACGAGGATCTGCTCCAGGGCCCGGAGACGCTCGTCCCAGTAGGCCTTCCTCGCCGCGACGTCCGCCTTGCTCGTCAGCTTGGCATGCGCCACCGCGACCTGGCTCTTCGAGGGTCCCTTCGACACGAACCACGCGTCCACCGACGTTCCGTCATCCCACGTGATCCGCATGGATCGATCCGTCGTCGCCGCGCGGATCGTGAGCTTCGCGCCGGGAAGCCACTTCGTGCGGGTTCGCGAGTCCTTCCACGCGCGGTAGAGACGCGCCACCGGCACCGCGAACGTCTTGCTCTTCGAAGCCTCGAAGGCTCCGTCATGCCGCTGGCCGATCTCGCGCCGTCCCTTGATCCGCTCGTATCCCACCGCGACCATCTGGCTCCACCAGCCGGGCACGCCGAGATCCTCGTACAGGTGCTTCGCGATCTTCCGGTGCGGCCACTCCTCTGCGCCGGCGCGGTCGAGCGCCGCGACCCAGAGCGCCCACGTGCGGCCGGTCTTCTCCTGGAGCGCCGAGTCGCTCATGCCCGCCCGCCTGGCATCGTCGGTAGCAGCGCGCGCGACGGGGTTGGGGCTCGTCTTCTTCCGGAGGATCTGCGAGCGGGCGGCGGTATAGGCTTCGCCGGTCTTCTTCATGCGGGCGCGAACGAGGCGCTTCAAGTCTTTGTTCGTCGGCATCGGACTCTCCTTGGACATGCCACGGGCGCGCACTCCCAGCCGTGCCACCGGTGACGTTCCAAGGCGTCGATGCGACGCGATCCGGGAGTGCACCCCCCTTTGCCTCGCGAGGGCCCCGCTGGGAAGGGCCGGAGAGGTTGGGCGCGGATCCGCCGCCCGTGGAGGGAAGCATAGGACCTTCGCCGCGGAGCCGCAAGCGGCGCGGTGGGGCGCAAGCTCCGCTACGGAGCGGCCAGGATCGATCGCTTCAGGCGAAAGACGTACATGCGCTCCTCCGACCGCGGCTCGCTGGACGCCGCCTCGTGCCCCCAGCGGTACTCCGTGTCGTTCTCCAAGATGTCCGCCGTGCCGACGAGGTCGTAGCGCTCGGCGACGTAGCCTCTCGACCACTCCATGATGTGTTGATCCGATTCCGGATTCGCGAGCCAGGAGGTGTAGACCTGGACGAACACGATGTACTCGGGCTCGGCTGCTTCGATTTCGCGGATCATCTCCTCGTGCATCCGTCGCGCGTACGGCTGGGGGAGCC
Organism: Candidatus Eisenbacteria bacterium; assembly: GCA_035712245.1. Taxonomy (GTDB): domain Bacteria; phylum Eisenbacteria; class RBG-16-71-46; order SZUA-252; family SZUA-252; genus WS-9. The sequence continues at coordinate 4,896 of DASTBC010000145.1, read as the reverse complement.
AGGTGGGCTTGCCCGTGGCGGGGTCGCGTGGCCCCGGGACACGTTCCATGAGGCCGTACGTGTAGATGTACCCGGTCGCGGAGCGGCGGCCGGAGTGAAAGTAGATCTGCGGCTCGGACCCGAGCACCGCGACGCGCGCGTCGGGTCCCGAATTCGACGCGATGTACCGGGCGATCGACACGGATTCCGGGAACGGGTTCGAGCCGTACAGGGCGCGTGACATCTCCTCGGGGGACTTCGCCAGGAGCGCCCGCAACGAGCCGGCAGCCGGTGCCGAGGCCAGGAGGAACACCAGCGCGCAGAGTGCCGCCCTCCACGCCGGCGGGAGGCGATCCCGGGACAGGACCTCGGTCATTCCCACGAGGTAGCCTCCCGCCAGCATCGCGACGGCCGGGAGCAGCACGATGAAGTAGTGCTCGCGGAACCAGAACCCGGGGATGGTGGCGGCGAAGGAGGCGAGCGTGAAGCCCGTGATCCAGAGCGCTCGATCGCGACGACCCCGCCGCGCCATCGCGATCAGCCCTGCGAGCGCGAGGAGCCAGAGCGGGAGCGCCGGTCCCACCGCCCTGGGGAAATGGTGGAGGAAGGAGGCCCACCCCTCCGACGGGGACACCTGTCCCGCGTAGACACGCGCGTATTCGACGCACCAGAACCAGAACCGGTCGTGCACGCCGGCGGCGCCGAGATAGACGAGGGTGCCCGCGACCGGCAGGAGGATCCCGAGCGCGACCGCGCCGGCTCTCGAAACGACGCGGGACCAAGGAAGTCCGCGTCCCGCGCGCGAGGACCACCCCACGTGCGCGAGCCCGAAGAGCGCGAAGAACACCGCGTGCTGCTTCATGAGGAGCGCGAGCCCGAGGGCGAACCCGCCCGCGACGAGCGTCCCGAGACCGTCTCGATCTCGGGCGCGGATCAGAAGCCACACCCCGGCCAGACAGGTCAGGACGACGAAGTGGGTCGCGTGTCCCGCGAGACCCAGCACGGAAGGGCTCGCGGAGAGAAGGGCGTAGCTCGCGGCGGCGATCACGCCGGCGAGTCTTCCGGAGAGCCACGCGCCAAGGACGTACACGAGGAGAATCGACGCGGCGTTCACGACGAGGAGCCCCAGGTGGATCCCGCGCGTGGATTCGCCGAAGACCGCGAGGATCACCGCATAGGCCGCGTAGATTCCGGGAAACTTCATGTTGTAGGCGGCGGCGTAGGGGGGGACACCCTGGAGGAGGAGCTGCCCGCCGTACGCGTATTCCCCCTCGTCACGCTCCAGGGGGATGTCGATCGCCTTCAGCCGTGCCGCGGCGGTCACGATGAGGACGAGCGCAAGGCACAGCAAAGCCCAGGGTCGGGGCAGCCAGGAGGGGGGATTCCTCGCCACGAGCGGATTCTGGGCTCGCGGGCCCAGGGACGCAACCTCGAAGGGGTGTAGGATTCCGCCATGAGCGCCGCCCCGTTCGCGGTGAGAGCAGCGACCCCTTCCGACGCCGAAGCGATCCACCGCTGCCTTCGGAACGCGTTCGAGCCTTACCGGCCGCGGTACACCCCGGGCGCCTTCGGGGACACGGTGCCCACTCCGGAGGGGATCCGGGAGCGGGTCCGGACGATGGCCGTGTTCGTGGCACACGCTTCGAACGAGATCGTGGGGACGATCGGCGGCCACGAGACGGGCGACGGCGCGGGTCACATCCGCGGCATGGCCGTGCTTCCCGAGTGGCAAGGGCTCGGCGTGGCCGCGGCGCTACTCGCCGAGGTGGAGCGCGCGCTTCGCAGCATGGGATGTCGCCGCGTGAACCTCCACACGACGCGTCCGCTCCTGCGCGCGGCCCGCTTCTACGAGAAGGAGGGTTACCTTCGGACCGGGGCGGTGGAGGACTTCTTCGGGATGGACATCATCGAGTTCGCGAAGAACTTGGAGTGATGCGCGCGACCAGACTCGCGCGCTGGCTCTGGGAGAAATTCGGGACTCTCACGGCGATGCATCCAGCTTGGCGTAGAGAGCGTGTCTCCCTTCCTCCGTGACCTGGTCCCACGCGTCCATGAGGTCGAACATCACCAGCCGCTCGTTCATGGTCATGCCGCCGAGGGATTCGACCGTGGACCGGAACTCCTCGAGGAGCCGATGGACCCTTCGGTGCGTCTCGTCCTGGGAGAACCAGACGTTCCCCAGGGTTCGGTCGAGATTGCTCATCAGCTGCCGGGGAGTGGTGGGATCCTGCTTCCATGACTCGATCACCGATAGGAACAGGTTCGTGATGCCGGCATCCGAAGCAGGGGAGCCGGAACGCAGGGTCTCGAGCTCCGTTCGGAGCTGAGCGAGCATCATGGCCTGACCCTCGAACGTCGCCGCCGTGGGGAACACACCGAAGCCTAGTATACTGGCGCCCAGGCGTTCCCGCCCCACTTCACATGGAACCCAAGGACGCCACGATCCACCGGACCTCCAGCCGTGACGACCCGTAGCAGCGTGAAGGAAAAGGCAAGGCGCTCGCGCCGGCACGCGGTACCCGCGCGCGACCGGACTCCTGTCCCGAGGCGGGGCTCTCTCGACCTCCGGCTCCTCACACCGTTCCTCGTCGTCGGCGCTTCGCTCGCGGGCGCCATGCTGTTCCTCTCGAGGGAACATTCGATCGCGGGGACGTGGGGCTACTCGCTCGACGACTCCTGGATCCATGCGGTCTTTGCGAGGAACATCGCGACGGGCAACGGATTCTCCTTCAATCCCGGCGAGCCGGTCGCGGGATCCACGGGTCCGCTCTACTCCCTGATCCTCGCGGGAATCTACTGGATCACGAGGGAGGTGATCTGGAGCGCCAAGATCTTCGGGATCCTCTGCCATGCGGCTTCCGCCGTCTTCCTGGCGCGGGCGGCCGGACGGTTGATTCCCGGGGAGCGCTGGGCTCCGCTCCTGGCCGGACTCCTCCTCGCGCTATCTCCCTCCCTCACGTGGGCGTCGCTCTCGGGCATGGAGATCTCGCTGTACGTGCTCTTCGTCTGCGCGGGTCTGGATTTCTACCTCGCGGGCCGCCAGGTCGTCGCGGCCGCCCTCTGGGCCGCGGGCGTCTGGGTGCGGCCGGACGGGCTTTTCCTCGTCGCGCTGAGCCTGCTCGGGCCCCGATCGCTCCTGCCTCGAAAGGTCCTCTGGATCACGCCGATCCTGGCTCTCTACTCCGGGTTCAACGCCTGGGTCGGGGAATCCGCGCTGCCCCAGACCGTCGCGACGAAGACGCAGTTCGGGGTGCACGTGGATTGGATCGTGAACGTCTTCCGGGAGTGGGGCGCCGTGTGGGGTCTTCCGTACCGGAGATGGGACCAGCTGGATCATCCCGGGCTGCTCGTGCCGCTCCTGATTCTCGGCGCCGTGGTGTCGGCACGCAGGTACCCGCTCGTGGCCCTCTATCTGATCGGATTTCCGCTGGCGTTCGCGCTCTTCCGGCACAGCAGCGCCTCACACAAGCGCTACATCATCTACGTCGTGCCGTTCGGCATCCTGCTCGCCGCCTGGGGAGCCGCGGCGATTCCCCGCCACGTTCCCTCGATCCCCCGGCGTGCCGTCGCGGTCCTGGCGATCGTGTGTCTCGTGTGGCAGGCAGCCTATCTGAACCGAAAGGCGACGGAGCACGGGTGGAACGTCCAGAACATCAACGGCATGCAGGTCACGCTGGGGAAGATCGCGAAGGAGCTGACCCACTCCGGAGCGACGGTGGGAGCCTCCGACATCGGAGCGATCGGCTATTTCAGCGGGAGGCGGATCGTGGACCTCATGGGGCTCGTCACGAGGAAGAACACGCTGCCGCAGAACCTGAGCATCCACAAACCCGACATCATCATCGTCGACATGGAGTGGTTCAAGGAGTACGCCGTCCGCGATTCGGCGTCGCAGTACTTCGCGTTCTACGATGCCGAGTCGACGCACAAGTACACGGCGCTGGGCGGGGTCGAGCTGGACCACAACACGATCACGTCGACGGACCTGATGATCGTGCTTCAGCGCCAGAGGGTCGGCGAGCCGCCGGTCCTGAGCAAGTTCCGCATCCAGTCGTAGCTCGATCCGGCGAAAGCGCCACCCCGCTGCCTAGGACGCTCCGGTCGCGAGCCGATCGAGCGTGCGAGCCATCACCGCCATTCCCTGGTCCATCATCATGCCCACCGTCGGTGCCGCCTCGTCCGGCAGGAGATCCGCCGTCCACACGACACGACTCCCTCGCTCGTGGGCGAAGACCTGGACCGACGCGTTGTAGTGCCGGAGCGGTAGTGCGTCACCGCTCGCGGTCCACGCGAGGCGTCGGTTCCGGTCGTCCGAGTCGATGATGGGCTCGTCGACCACCATTCCGTTTCCGAACGTCACCCTGCGGCCGCCCGGTATCAGCTCCGTCGCCGTGACGAAGCCCGGCACGAGCCGGGTGTGCAGCGCTCCCACGTCCCGAATGGCGTCCCATACGGCCTCGGGAGTCGCGCGCGAGAGGATTTCCTTCGAGATGGATGCCATGGAATCCGAACCTCCTCGTCCAGGAGAGAACACCTTGGACCGGCTGACTCCATGATAAGCCGCTACCTGGCGCCGAACACCTCATGGAGCGCCTGCTCGAGGGTCCATCCGCGGCCGCGTTCCCACTCGACCGCATACGCCTCCTCGCCAAGGGCTTCCCGAGCGCTCGCGATTGTCTTCTCGAGCGCGGCGACCTTGGACGGTGGCACAGGCGAGCGGATCGTCGCCCTCAGCACGCCGGCGGCGCCCAGCATGTGAGCCGCTTGCGCTGCATTCCCCTCGAGCACCAGGAGGCCGGCCAGCTCCTCCAGGCCGAACCCGATTTGAAGCCGGCTCCCCATCTCGAGCAGGGAATAGAGAGCCGCTGCGAACAGCGGGCGCGCCCGCGCGGGGTCGCCCTGGCGCGAGGCGACCGC
>DASTBC010000144.1 GCA_035712245.1 Candidatus Eisenbacteria bacterium | reverse complement strand
GCGCTCCGGCCCTTCGAGTCGAGGGCCGTGTTCCATCCCGTGCTCGAGGCTCCCGCGCGCGCCCACTCCCCGGACGGCGCTCCATTCACGATCCTCGGGCTCGACCTGATCAGCGATCCGCGGTTCACGGAGACCTCCGATGCGGACGAGCCCGGGCGGCGGAGCGAGCGGGAACGCGAGCGCGGGCAGGGGCAGGAACGGGAGCGGGAGCCGCGGCCGGGCGACCATCGCCGCGGGGCCGCCCCGAGCCTGGAGGATCCGCTGACCGATGTGCGCGAGCTCTTCGATCCCGGGACGCTCTTCGTGCCCTCGTCGCTCGCGGGACGGATCGGCGTCCGCGACTCGATCGACGTGATCGTGGGAACGCGCGCGCATCGATTCCGCGTTCGCCGCGTCCTCACCTCGGGCCCGATCACCTCGGCCGCGATGACGGTGGCCTTCATGGACGTGGCGCCGTTCCAGGAGCGGTTCGGCCGGCGCGGCGAGCTGGACTGGGTCGACGTGCGCCCGAACCGCGGCGTGGACCGGGCGGCTCTCGAGGCGGAGATCCGGACCGCGCTTCGTGGGACGTCGGACGGCGCGTGGAGCGACGCGCGGGTGGAGCCGCCCGAGGAGCGCGCCCTCCAGATGGAGCGCATGCTGGCGTCCTACCGGCGCAACCTGCGCGCGCTCTCCTTGATCTCGCTCGTGGTCGGGATGCTCCTCGCGTACAACGCCCTTCTCTCCTCGGTGCTCCAGCGGCGCGGAGAGCTGGCGCTCCTGCGCGCGCTCGGGGCGCCGCGCGAGGTCGTCGCGCTCATCCTGGGCGCGGAGGGATTCCTCGTGGGCGCGCTCGGCGGGGCCTTCGGCGTGGTGCTGGGACGCGTGCTCTCCGAAGGAGCGCTGAGGCTCGTCAGCCGCACGATCGGCGATCTGTACGCCCGGAGCGCCCCGGCGCCGGTGGAGCTCGGAGTCGGACACTGGATGCTGGGGATCTCGCTGGGTCTTGGCTCCGCGGTGGTCGCCTCGGTCGGACCGTTCCGCGAGGGGCTCCGGGTGCGCCCGCTCGAGTTCCTGCGCGAGGAGCACCCAGGAAAGCCGGAGCGGCTCTTCCATCGCAGGCGCGTGCTGGTGGCCATCGGGGCCGCGCTCCTGGCGTTCTATCTGATCGCGAACCCGGAGGGATACGGCGCGGGCATGCGCGGGTACGTGGGGGCCGCGGCCACGCTCCTCGCGGGCATCCTGCTCGCGTCTCCGGCCTTCGTGCTCGTCTTGCGCGTGCTGCGCCCCGCGCTGTCGCGCGCGTGGTCGCCCGCGGGGCGCCTGGCGTACGCGACGGCGCTGGCCTCACGGCGGCGCCTTGCGGTCTCGGTCGCGGCGCTCCTCCTGGCGTACGCGATCGTGTGGGGGATGGCATCCCTCGTCGAGTCGTTCCGCGTCACGGTGGAGAGCTGGGCCGACTCCACGATGCGCGCGGACATCTGGGTGACGCCCCGGAGCCGCGCGGGGAGCCCGGCGGAAGGGACGATGCCTCCGGGCTGGACCGCCCGGCTTGCCGGGCTCCCCGAGGTCGAGGAGGTGGACGCGTTCCGGCTGCGCGAGGTGACGCTCGGGGACGAGCTGATCTGGCTCGGCGCGGGCGACTCCGGGGTGCTCGAGCGAAAGGGATTCCTGCCCCTGGTGGACGGATCGGACCCGCGGCCCGTCCTGGCGAGCCTCTCCGGGGGCCGGCGTGTTCTGGTGTCCGAGCCCCTGGCCAGGCGAAGGCAGCTCCGGGCGGGATCGAGGCTCTTGCTACCCACACCCTTCGGGAACCGCGCGTACGACGTGGCCGGGGTCTACCGCGACTACTCGTCCGACCGCGGGTACGTCGTCATGGCCCGTGAGACCTATCTCGCCGATTTCCGCGACTCTCTCGTCACCACGTACGCGCTGTACCTGCGCCAGGGAGTGCCGCGGGAAGCCGGCGTTCTGGCCGCGCAGCGCGCGTTCTCCGACGAGCTGGTGAGGGTCACGGACACGGCCACGATCCGCGAAGAGGTGCGGCGCGTGATGCGGAACACGTTCGCGGTCACCGATGCGCTGGAAGGCGTCGCGGTGGTGGTGGCGTTGCTGTCCGTTCTGGGAGCGCTCGCGGCCCTGGTGCTCGAGCGCACGCGCGAGATCGGCGTGCTCCGCGCGATCGGCGCGAGCCGCGGCCAGGTGGTGCGTTCGATGCTGGTGGAAGGAGCGCTCGTGGCCGCGGTCGGAATCGTGATGGGAGCGTTGACGGGGGCCCTGTTGAGCGGGGTGTTGGTGCACGTGCTGAACCGAGAGTCGTTCGGGTGGACGCTCACGCTCGCGGTCCCCTGGGGACGCGTGGTGGCGGTGGCCGCGCTGCTGTTCGCGGCGGCGCTCTTGGCCACGGTGCCTCCGGCGAGGAGAGCCGCGGCGGTGCCGCCGCGGGAAGCGATGAGCCGTGGGTAGCTGGATGCGCTCGGTCCGCGTGGCGCTGGAGCGTGGACGCACGGCCTGGGAGCGTTCCCGCCCGGTGCTGGAGCGAAGTGTCTTGGCCGCGGCCGTTGTCGTTGCGTGCGCCGCCGCGTCGCGGCCGCCGTTCGACCCGATGAACGCGCGCGACGCGACGACCTTCCCTCGCGCGCACGGCGCGCACCCCGGCTCGGCGCTGGAGTGGTGGTACGTGACGGGAATTCTGCGGGACGAGAAGGACTATCGCATGGGCTTCCAGGTGACGTTCTTTCGCGCGCGGATCGACGATTCGCCGAGGGCGGGATCCTCGTGGCGACCCGGCGATCTCTACTTCGCGCACTACGCGATCTCGGACCTGACATCCCGCTACTACCGATTCGACGAGCGGGTCGGACGCACCTCCGTCGCTCTGGCGGGAGCGGACTCGACCGATCTCCGCGTCTGGATCCGGGACTGGTCGCTCACGAGGCTCGAGGACGGCGTGTTCCGCCTCCATGCGTCCGGAGACCTGGGGGATCTGTCGCTGGACCTCACGCCGCCGCGTCCCGCTCCGGTCGCGTGGGGCAAGGACTACCGGTCCAACAAGGATCCCGAAGGCCGCTCCTTCTCCCGCTATCACACGCACCCCCGGATGCGCGTCACCGGCCGATACGCCGCGCCCGGCGCGCTCCCCCGCCCGGTGCGGGGCACGGCATGGTACGACCACGAGTGGTCGAACGGCGAGTACGACCCCGAGCTCGAGGGCTGGGACTGGTTCGGGCTGCGGTTCCGGGACGGACGATCCCTGATGCTCTATCGCATGAGAGACCGGTACGAGGAGACCGCGCACCTGTTCGGAGGCGTCGTCGAGAAAGACGGGCGGGTGCGCTCGTTCGGCAAGGATCAGGTGCGGATGGATCCGCTGCGCACGTGGGTGAGCCCTCGGTCCCAGGCGCGCTATCCCGTGGCGTGGAGGATCGTGATCGATCGGCCAGGCGAGGAACCTCTGGAGCTGGACGTCTCCGCGGCACTCAGCGACCAGGAGCTCGATACCGCGCGAAGCACCCGGGTGGCGTACTGGGAAGGATACGTCGAGGGTGCGGCCGAGGAAGGAGACACGAAGACGAAGGTCGAGGGCTACATGGAGCTGACGGGATACGCCGGAGGTGGCGTGCCGGGGAGGACGGGGACGCCGCGGTGAGGTGGTGCTGCGGTGAGGTGGTGTTGCGGTGAGGTGGTGCTGCGGGGGTTTGATCGAACCACCGGCGCGTGTCGATTCTCGTATCGGAGTTGGGAGAGACCTTGACGACGAGGTAAGACTTTTCTCACGCGAATTTCATTTCTCTCTTGACTGATTTCAGGGATCGAATCGCTCCTGCTTGAATGTCGTCACGACGACCCCCCATTGGAGCGCCCTGCGAGCCATTTGGCATACGATCGCCCTTTGGTCTGGATGATTCGACCCTCGCTTCCCTTGCATCGCTCCACGCCCCTCTACGGGACTGCTGAGACCCCCGTGATATAAGAGAAGCACACCCCGAACGGAACTCCTGGTCCGACGTCCAGGCAACGATGTCCCGCTCCCAAGAACAGGGGGTGCCCCATGCGCGACTACTCGTTGACCCATCTCCGTGACGACGTGCTCCTTCGTGACCTCGCCGCCTTGATCGTGGAGGAACGCGGCACCATCGCCTCCGTCCTCGCCTACCTCGCGGAAGTCGACGCGCGGACGCTCTTCATCCCCCTCGGCTATTCCTCCCTATACGCCTACTGCAGAGAGGAGCTTCGGCTATCCGAGGACACGACCTGCAAGCGGATCCAGGCGGCCCGTGCGGCGCGGCGCTTTCCGATCCTCTTCACG
>DASTBC010000143.1 GCA_035712245.1 Candidatus Eisenbacteria bacterium | reverse complement strand
AGAACGCGGTCCCGAACGACCCGCGTCCTCCCGCCGTGACGAGCGGAATCCGCATCGGCACCGCCGCGGTGACGACGCGAGGCATGGCGGAGGACGAGTTCCGCCGCATCGCGGGATGGATCGACGAGGCCATCCAGAAGCGGGCCGAGCCCTCCTCGCTCGCGAAGATCCGCGCCCAGGTCGCCGATCTCTGCGCGGCATTCCCCCTCTACGCGCGGCGTCCCGCCTGAGCGCCCCGCGGCTCCATCGATGGCCGAGCTGACCCTCGAGGAACGCACCGCGCGGGTTCGCGAGGGCAGCGCCTTCGTCGCCACGCTCCTCCGGGAGATCGAGGGAACGATCGTCGGCCAGCGGGAGATGGTCCGGCGGATCCTGATCGGGCTCCTCGCGGACGGACACCTCCTCCTCGAGGGCGTGCCCGGACTCGCGAAGACGCTCGCGGTGAAGACCGTGGCGCAGGCGATCGACGCCACGTTCCACCGGGTGCAATTCACGCCCGACCTCCTTCCGGCGGATCTCACCGGCACGCTGGTCTTCGATCCGCGAAACGGCACCTTCACTCCGAAGCTCGGTCCCGTGTTCACGCAGATCCTCCTCGCCGACGAGGTCAATCGCGCGCCCGCGAAGGTGCAGAGCGCGCTCCTCGAGGCCATGCAGGAGCGGCAGGTCACGATCGGAGACACCACGTATCCGCTCGGGGATCTCTTCTGGGTGCTCGCGACGCAGAACCCGATCGAGCAGGAGGGGACCTATCCGCTCCCCGAGGCCCAGATGGACCGCTTCCTCCTCAAGATCCGCGTGGGCTATCCGAGCCCCGACGAGGAGGGCGCGATCCTCGACCGCATGGGAGGAGAGCCGCCTCCGCCGCCTCGCCCCGTGGTCGACGTGAAGACGATCCTCGCGTCGCGGCATCTCGCGAACGGCGTCTACCTGGACGACCGGATTCGCCGCTACATCGTGGATCTGGTCCACGCCACGCGCGAGCCCGAGCGGTTCGGGCTCGATCTCCGTCCGCTCATCCAGTACGGCGCCTCGCCTCGCGCCACCCTGGCGCTCGCCAGGGCGTCGCGCGCGCACGCGTTCCTCGAGGGGCGCGCCTACGTCACGCCGGACGACGTGAAGGCGCTCGCCCCGGACGTCTTCCGCCATCGCATTCTCCTCACGTACGAGGCCGAAGCCGAGGGAGTCCCCGTCGACGAGGTGAGCCGGCGGCTTCTCGCCCGCGTCGAAGTGCCGTGATCACCCCCGAGCTCCTCGCGCAGGTCCGCCGGCTCACGATCCGGAGCCGGAGGGCGGTCGAGGAGGTCTTCTCGGGTGCCTACCGGAGCGCGTACCGCGGGCAGGGGCTCGAGTTCGCCGAGGTGCGCGAGTACGTTCCCGGCGACGACGTGCGCGCGATCGACTGGAACGTCACGGCGCGCGCCGGCCGCCCGTTCGTGAAGCGCTTCGACGAGGAGCGCGAGCTCACGGTCGTGATCGCGCTGGACTGCTCCGGGTCCCAGGAGTTCGGCACGCTCTCGCGCGCGAAGCGGGAGGCGGCGGCCGAGGCGGGGGCGCTCGTGGCGCTCGCCGCGGCGCGGAGCCGCGACAAGGTCGGCCTCCTCCTCTTCACGGATCGGATCGAGCTCTTCCTGCCGCCGTCCAAGAGCCGCGCGCGCGCGCTCCGGCTCGTGCGCGAGATGGTCGCGTTCGAGCCGAAGGGAACCGGCACCGATCTCGCCGGCGCGTTCTCGTTCCTGGGGCGGGTGCTCCGCCGGCGCGCGATCCTCTTCCTCATCTCCGACTGGATGGGGGAGGGATTCGAGCGTCCCCTGGCGCATCTGGGGCGCCGGCACGAGGTCGTCGCGCTCGAGACCGCCGATCCGTTCGAGCTCGCGCCTCCGGCCGGCGGGCTCCTCCGCACCCGGGATCTCGAGACCGGACGCGTCACGTGGATCGATCTCGCCTCTCGGCGCGCGCGCGCGGAATGGAGGGCGGCGCAGGCCCGCCACGCGCGGCGGATCTCGGACGCGTTCCTGCTCGCGCGCGCCGAGCGCATCCGGCTCGGCGTCGACCAGCCCGTCGCGCCGGCCCTGATCCGGCACTTCGAGACTCGCGCGCGGGCGCGGTGACGCGTTCCGTGCGCCCGCTCGTCGTCTCGCTCCTCGCGCTCCTCCTCACGACGGGCTGTCCGCGCGGCGGGCCGGCGCCCGGATCGTCGCTCGAGCGGGAGGGAGCGAGGGGGCCGCACCGGTTCCGTCTTCGCGGCGAACTCACCCCGGCGCGGGTCACGCTCGGAGATCCCGCGACCTGGAAGCTTCGGGCCGAGCTCCCGGGCGGAACGCGCGCGCTGGGCGTCGCGAGGGACAGCGCGGGCCCGTGGATGGACGTGACCGCGGTCCGGGAGCCCGAGCCGGGATCGGCGGACGCCGGCGCGTGGGAGCTGGAGTACCGGCTCCGCGCGTTCGATCTGGGAAGGATCCCGCTGCCCAGAGTCGCGCTCGTCGTCGCGTGGCCCGAG
>DASTBC010000142.1 GCA_035712245.1 Candidatus Eisenbacteria bacterium | reverse complement strand
CGGAGCTCGTAGAGGAGCGTGAGGAGGAGGCGCGTGCCCGTCGCCGCGAGTGGATGGCCGAGCGCGATGGCGCCGCCGTTCACGTTCGTCTTCTCGCGCGGGTTCCCGAGCTCCTTCTCGACGGCGAGGTACTGCCCCGCGAAGGCCTCGTTGATCTCGAAGAGGTCGACGTCGTCCACCTCGAGTCCCGCCCGCTTCAGCGCGGCGCGGGTCGCGGGTACGGGACCGATCCCCATCTGGTCGGGATCGACCCCGACGACGGCCCACGAGGCGATCCGCCCCATCGGCGCGAGATCCCGCTTCTCGGCGTTCCGCGCGGTCGTGACCACGAGCGCCGCGGCGCCGTCCACGATCCCGCTCGCGTTGCCGGCGGTGACGAAGCTGTCCTTCCCGAACGCGGGCTGGAGCTTCGCGAGCCCCTCCGCGGTCGCGCCCTCGAAGCAGTGATCGTCCTTCTCGACGACCTTCGCGTCGCGGCCGGGGAGCGTCACCTTCACGATCTCCTCGCTCAGGAGACACGAGTCGATCGCGCGGCGCCCCTCGGTGATGCTGCGGAACGCGAACGCGTCCTGCGCCTCTCGCGTGATGCCGTGACGGCGGGCGAGGTTGTCCGAGGTCTCGGCCATGTAGCACCCGCAATACGAATCGCGGAGCGCCGCCATGAGCGTGTCCTCGAGCTGGCCCTGCCCCATCCGGATGCCCGACCGGGCGCCGCGGATCACGAAGGGTGCCTGGCTCATGTTCTCCATGCCGCCCGCGAGCACGAACGACGCCTCGCCGAGCAGGAGGAGCTGGGCGGAGGAGATGACCGACTGGATCCCGGAGCCGCAGAGGCGGTTCACCGTGAGCGCGGGCACGGGGATCGGGACTCCCGCCTTGAGCGCCACGTGACGGGCGCCATAGATCGCGTCGGCGCTCGTCTGGAGCGCGTTCCCGATCACCACGTGATCGATGGCGTCGGCGGGGACCTTGGAGCGCGTCAGCGCCTCCTTGGCCGCGATCGCGCCGAGGTCGATGGCGGACACGTCCTTGAGCGCTCCGCCGGGCTTTCCGTTCCCCGCGCGCCCCCCGACCCACTCGGCCATGGGGGTACGGGCTCCGTTCAGGATGACGACTTCCTCTGCCATGGTCCGCTCCCCTCGTTACTTGGAGTAATCGTAGAAGCCGCGTCCGGACTTGCGGCCGAGATAGCCGGCGAGAACCATGCGCTTGAGAAGGGGCGGCGCCGCGTACTGCGGCTGCTTGAACTCCTCGAACATGATGTTCGCGATGTAGTACGTGGTGTCAAGGCCCACGAAATCCAGAAGCGTCAACGGCCCCATGGGATAGCCGCATCCGAGCTTCATGCCGTTGTCGATATCCTCTTTCGACGCCACGCCGGACTCGTAGATCCGCACGGCGTCGAGGAGATAGGGCACGAGGAGGCGGTTCACCACGAACCCCGGCGTGTCCTTCGCGACCACGGCGGTCTTCCCGATGCGTTCCACGAACCCCTTCGCGGCCTCGAACGAGGCCTCGTTCGTGGGGAGGGCCCGGATGATCTCGACCAGCTTCATGAGCGGCACCGGGTTGAAGAAGTGGAGCCCCAGGACGCGCTCGGGGCGGCTCACGGTGGCCGCGATCTCGGTGATGGAGAGCGACGAGGTGTTGCTCGCGAGCACGGTGTTCGCGGCCGTGACCTTGTCCAGCGTGCGGAAGACCTCCCGCTTGAGCGAGACGTCCTCGATCACCGCCTCGATCACGAGGTCGCAGGACGCAAGGTCGCCGAGATCGGTCGTGCCCTTGAGATTCGCGAGGGTCTGATCGCGGACCTCGGCCGGCACCTTCCCCTTCGCGACGCCGTCCTCGAGGAACTTCCGGATCCGGCCGAGCCCCTTCTCGAGCGTCGGCGCGTCCACCTCGCGCACCAGCGTGGGAATCCCGGACTGCGCGCTCACCTGCGCGATCCCCGACCCCATGAGCCCGCATCCCACGACACCCACCGACTTCACCGCCATGCCGTTCCTCCTCCGTGTCGGACCGTTCCTAGTCCCGAATCAGCTCCAGCGCCATTCCCAGCCCGCCGCTCACGCAGAGGGTCGCGAGGCCCAGCGTCGCGCTGCGGCGACCCATCTCGTGCACCAGCGTCGTGACGATCCGCGCGCCGGTCGCTCCGATGGGATGGCCGAGGGCGATCGCGCCCCCGTTCACGTTGAGCCGCGCGCGGTCGAACCCGAGATCCCGGTCGCACGCGAGCACCTGCGCTGCGAAGGCCTCGTTCAGCTCCACGAGCTCGTAGTCCCCGAGTTCCCGCTTCGTCCGGTCGAGGAGCTTCCGCGTCGCGGGCACGGGGCCGATCCCCATGATCGAGGGATCCACCCCGACGACCGCGTGCTCCCCCACCCACGCCAGCGGCGGAATGTCTCGCTCGCGCAACCAGGACTCCGCCGCGAGCACGAGCGCCGCGGAGCCGTCCGTGATTCCCGAGGAGTTCCCGGCGTGCACGGTGCCGCCCTCGCGGAAGACCGGCGGGAGCTTCGCGAGCTCCTCCATCGTCGTTTGGGGGCGCGGATGCTCGTCCTTGCAGACGGTGCGCGTCTCGCCCTTCCTCCCGGCCACCTCGACCGGCACGATCTCGTCCTGGAAGCGCCCGGCCGCGATCGCCGCGCCGGCCTTCCTCTGGCTCTCGAGCGCGAACGCGTCCTGCTCCTCGCGCGGGATCGAGTAGAGATCCGCGAGCTTCTCCGCGGTCTCTCCCATCACCATGCCCGCGATCGGATCGAGAAACCCGTCCTGGTACATCCCGTCCGTGAGCGGCGCGTTCCCGAGCCGGTAACCGAGCCGCGCCCGCTCGAGGAGATACGGGACGCGCGTCATGTTCTCGGCGCCGCCCGCCACGACGACCCGCGCGCCTTCGTGCCGGATCCGATTCGCGGCGAGCAGGATGGCCTGGATCCCCGAGCCGCAGGCCTGGTTCACCGTGAACGCGGGGCGGTCGTGCGGGATCCCTGACTTCATGAGGACCTGGCGCGCCATGTTCGGGCCGCCGCCGGCCTGGCGGGCACACCCGAAGATCAGCTCGTCGACCTGATCCGGCGCGACTCCCGCGCGTCCGAGCGCGCCTCGCGTGGCGAAGCCGCCCAGGTCCGCCGCGGTGAGGTCCGCGAAGGAGCCGAGGAACTTCCCGATCGGAGTCCGGACGGCTGCGGCGACGGCGACGCGTTCCATGGAGTGCCGCTCCGGCCGGCTCAGGAGCCGTTGAAGGCCGGCTTCCGCTTCTCGAGGAACGCGGTGAGCCCTTCTCGCATGTCGCCCGTCGAGGCGAGGAGGCCGAAGTACGCGGATTCCAGCTCGAGCCCGCGCTCCATGTCGGTTTCGACCCCGCGGATCGCGGCGTCCATCGCGTACCGGACGGCGAGCGGCCCGCGCGAGAGGATCTCCGTCGCGACCTTCTCGCAGTGCGGAAGGAGGTCCGCGAGCGGATACACGCCGTTGACGAGCCCGATCCGGAAGGCATCCTGCGCGTCGATCATGCGCGCCGTCGCGATCAGCTCGATCGCGCGCCCGAGCCCCACGAGCCGCGGCAGCCGCTGCGTGCCGCCGTAGCCCGGCATGATGCCGAGCCCGACCTCGGGGAGCCCGAGCTTCGCGTTCTCGGACGCGAACCGCATGTGGCAGGCGAGCGCGAGCTCGCATCCTCCACCGAGCGCGAAGCCGTTGACCGCCGCGATGACCGGCTTCCCGAGGTTCTCGATCTCGGAGAAGGTCTCCTGGCCCAGCCGGGACGAGCGCTCGCCCTGGAGCGGGCTCATGACCGAGAGCTCGTTGATGTCGGCTCCGGCCACGAACGCCTTCTCCCCGGCGCCGGTCAGGATGACGGCTCCGACCGAGAGGTCGCCTTTCAGCGCCGCGAAACAGCCGCGAAGCTCGAGGACCGTCTTCTCGTTGAGCGCGTTCAGGACCTTGGGCCGGGTCAGCGTGACGCGTGCGATCCGGTCCCGGATCTCGACGACGAGATTTTCGTAACTCATGTGTGGAGCTACCGTTCTGGGGTCCGTGAAGAGAACCGCGGGAGCGTGCCCGGGGCGGGGATCAGAACGGGTAGGAAATCACCGGAGCGAGGCTCCTGTCAAGGGGTTGCGCCCGCGTCCGAAACCCGTGGCGCGGGACGCGTCGTAGAGGGACCATGCGAGCTGCGATGCTCCTTCTCTCCCTCGCCCTCGCGGCGCTCCTGCTCCTGCTCCAGCCGGCATTCACCTTCCCGGCGGAAGGCGCGCCCGCGGCCGGCACTCCGGCCCGGAACCCGGACATCACGATCGTGACGGACGAGGCCGACGCCGCGCTCGCGATCCTGGACCGAATCCGCGCGGGACGCGCCGTTCGCGACGAGGACTGGCGCCGACTGAGGGAGAGCGAAGGATACCGCAGGCTCCGGAAGCGCGAGGAGTCCATGGGGCGGCGGTTCTCGGACTCGACCTTCGCGGCGTTTCTTCACGCCGACTCCACGCGCGCACGGACCGAAGCCCTTCGCCGGACCGTCACCGCGTGGAAGCAGGCGGACCTCGCGTCTGCCGGACGCCGGGCTCTCGCGTATCTGCCGGCCGGCGTCGTGATCCGCGCGCGGGTGTATCTGACGATCAAGCCCTGGACGAACAGCTTCGTCTTCGAGACGAAGACGGATCCCGCGATCTTTCTCTACGTCGACCCGAAGGTGTCCGCCGCGAAATTCGAGAACACGGTCGCCCACGAGCTCCACCACATCGGCTACGCGGGCGCGTGCACAGCGTCGGAGGACACGACGCTCGCGCCGGAGGTGAGGACGGCGCGGATGTGGATGGGCGCGTTCGGCGAAGGCCTCGCCATGCTCGCCGCGGCGGGAGGACCCGACGTCCATCCCCATGCGGTCAGCGACTCCGTGGAACGCGGGCAGTGGGCCAGGTCCAGGAACCGTTTCCCGGAGGATCTTCGCGAACTCGAGCGTTTCTTCTTGGACGTTCTCGAGCGTCGCATCACCGACCCCGATTCCGTACGCTCTCGCGCCATGGAGTTCTTCGGCCAGCAGGGACCCTGGTACACGGTCGGGTACACCATGGCGGTGGCCGTCGAGCGTGCCGGGGGAAAGGAATCGCTCCTCGAAGTCCTCTGTGATCCGCCGAAGCTCCTCGAGGCATACAACCGACCCTGGAATCGATCGATGTTGATCGCGGACGGTAAGCGCATCCTC
>DASTBC010000141.1 GCA_035712245.1 Candidatus Eisenbacteria bacterium | reverse complement strand
GAGGAGCGCCGGCGCCGTCTCGAGGCGTTCGCTGCCCGGTACCTGAAAGGGCATCCCAGGATCGCGCTCTCCCCCTGCACCGACGATCCTCGGATGGCGATGAAGTGGTTCGAGGCAACGCGCGGCGCGCTCGACGGGGTGATCGCGAAGCGCCGCGACTTCTCGTACCGCTCCGGAGACCGCACCGGAATGCAGAAGTTCAAGCAGCGGCGCACCGCCGACTGCGTGGTCGGCGGATTCCGGTACGCGTCGGCGGGCGGCGCGATCGGATCGCTCCTCCTCGGACTCTACGACGATCAGGGGCTCCTCCATCACGTCGGCTTCACGTCGAGCCTCTCCGCCGCGGACCGGAAGGCGCTCGTCCCGAAGCTCGAGGCGCTCGTGAAGGAGCCGGGCTTCACCGGAAACGCTCCCGGCGGGCCGAGCCGGTGGAGCACCGAGCGCTCGGCGGAGTGGAAGCCGCTCCAGTCCAAGCTCGTCGTGGAGGTGGAGTACGATCACGTGAGCGGCGGCCGGTTCCGGCACGGCACGCGATTCGTTCGGTGGCGCCCGGACAAGGCGCCGCGTCAGTGCACGTTCGAGCAGATCGAGCGCGCCGAGGGCTCGATGCTGCGTCTGCTCGCGATCCCGTCGAAGCGTGCTCCTGCTCGGAGCCCTCGAACCCGCGGCGGCAAGACCGGCGCGATCGGCTCTGCCGGGACGCACGGCACGAGAAAGAGAACGCGGACCCGAAGGGAGGACAAGCGGGCATGAAGCGGATCGCGGGAGTGACCCACGCGCTGCTCCGGATCGTCTCGGGATTCCTCTTCATCCATCCGGGCGGCATGAAGCTCTTCGGATGGTTCGGAGGCATGCCGCCGGGAGCCGAGCTGACGCCATTGGTCCTGGCCGCCGGGATCATCGAGGTGGTCGCGGGCACCTTGATCCTGATCGGCCTCTTCACGCGAGCCGCCGCCTTCATCGCCTCGGGCGAAATGGCGTTCGCCTACTTCATCGGGCACTTTCCGCAGGGGTTCTGGCCCATCCAGAATGGGGGCCAGCCCGCGGTGCTCTACTGCTTCATCTTCCTCTTCTTGTGGGGGAACGGTGCGGGCCCGTTCAGCGTGGACGAGGGCCTCGCCAGACGGAAGCAGCGATCGCGGGCACCCGCGGCGGCCTGAGTGTTCCTGCCCCGGGGCATCGGGAAATCGAATCAGGCTGTCGATCGGGCGAGCCCTCGGGCGTCGCACGATTGGAGCAGGAGATGAGAGCGGCCAGGGCAGGCCGCCAGCAACCGACACCACTACAAGGAGATGCAAAATGCGTTTCATGGTGATTGTCAAGGCCAGCAAGGACTCCGAAGCGGGCGTCATGCCTACCGAGCAGATGCTGAACGAGATGGGCGCGTTCAACGTGGAACTGGAGAAAGCGGGCGTGATGCTCGCCGGTGAGGGGCTCCACCCCAGCTCGAAGGGGAAGCGGATCCGGTTCGACGGAACGAAGCGCTCCGTGATCGACGGACCGTTCGCCGAGACCAAGGAGCTGGTCGCGGGCTTCTGGGTCATCCAGACGAAGTCGATGGACGAGGCCGTCGAATGGATGAAGCGCGCCCCGTTCCGGGAAGGGGAGGAGATCGAGATCCGCCGCGTGTTCGAGGTCGAGGAGTTCGGCGACTCGCTCGCGCCCGAGTACCGGGAGCAGGAGGAGCGCCTGCGGGCGGCAGGTGGTTACAGGAAGTAGCGTACGCGAACCCCCGGCATGATCGGGCCGTCCCCACGACGGGCTCGGAAAGGAGACACGAGATGCGCTTCATGATGCTGATGATTCCGAAGGGCTACGAGTCGGCGCCACCGAAGCTCGAGCTGCCGGTCGATCGCGTCGAGGCGATGATGAAGTACAACGAGTCGCTCCAGAAGGCGGGCGTGCTCCTCGCGCTCGACGGGCTCCATCCCCTCTCGTCCGGTGCGCGGGTGTCCTTCGCGGGCGGCAAGCCCAAGGTCACGGACGGTCCGTACGCCGAGGCCAAGGAGGTCCTGGGCGGCTACTGGATGATCGACGTGCGCTCGAAGGAAGAGGCGATCGAGTGGGCGAAGCGCTGCCCCGCGGCGGAGAACGAGGTGATCGAGATCCGCCAGGTCCAGGAGATGTCCGACTTCCCCGAGGACGTACAGCGGGCCGCCGCCGGACTGCCTGAGATCCAGGAGAAGGTCGGACAGCGACGCGGATAGTGCCG
>DASTBC010000140.1 GCA_035712245.1 Candidatus Eisenbacteria bacterium | reverse complement strand
CCAGTCCCGGCTGGTACGTGAAGTCCCCGTTCCCTGCCAGGTCGGTGATCCACTTGGCGCCGCTTCCCGTGGGGCCTCGATCGAGCCGGGTCGAATCGAACCCCATCGAGCCTCCGGCTTCCGTCGGCGCTGCCGCGATGAAATCCCTGGCTCCCTGGCTCCGGAAGGGAGTGATGTTCAGCTCCGCGTCGTCAATCCCCATGAAGAGTCTCGGGAAGTAGTCGGCGTATTCCGGAAGGCCGGGTCCGAACGTGGAGCAGAGCCCCGCCGTGGGCACCTGGAACAGGGACGTCGGATTCACCGTGTTCGAGCTCACGTCGAATCCGGTCAGAATCAAGGTTCCACCTGCCCGAAGGTAGTTGCGCAGAGCCCATTCACCGTCCCCTTGAAGCGTCCGCCATAGCGCGGTGGATGAGACGATCGAGTTGTTGAAATCCACGTTCCACACGATCGTGGAGTAGTTCGCCAGAGTCCGGAGCGGAGGCGGCTTTCTGGCCTGAAGCTCCGCATATCCTGCGTTCAACGCGTCCCACTCGGTGACGGGAACGCCCAGTTGATTCAGAAGCTGGGTCGTATACCAGTCGGTCTCGACAACATCGTTGGGGTAATTGCCGATCGAAGTCGTGGCGTCCTGACTGGGCGACGAAACTCCAGGTGCCGTGGAGTCGTCCACGTAGAGCACCTGTCTCCCTTGAACCGGGTCCCGGAACGCGGGTTCGATGACGAGGAGCGGGATCACGACATTCGTGACCGCCCCTCCATCGTCGACGGCTCGCACGAAGACGAAATGCAGTCCCGGCAGGAGCTGACTCGGGGAGAACGTCACGCCGGTTCGTGCGGGATCCAGCGAACCGAGCCCGGATGTGTCGTCCAGTGCGTACGAGTAGCCGACGATCGTTCCGCCGTAGCTATCTGCGGACGCGGACCAGGAGAAACTCACCGACGAACCTTCCAATGTTTCGAGCGCCACTCGGTCGATGTCCGTCGCCGTCTGTGAGGACACGCAGGTGAGGACCAGGCTCGTGCAGACCGTCAGGAGGGGGCCCGTGATGCGTGACGTGACGGTGAAGAATCGGATGTTGCAGGGCTCGTCCAGGTCCTGCTCCAGGGCTCCCGCCTCGTCCGTGGCACGTAGGGCGAAGACGTACTGCCCGGGGTCGACGTTCTGGAACCGCTGAGAGAGTTCCGGGGTCGGAATCCACTTCCAATCGCCGTACGGGGCCGGAAGGCTGTCCCCCGACGCGGAGTTGATGAGGTCGGAATAGAAGGACGGGCTGTATGGAGGCAGCGGCGTGTGTGCGCCGTCCGACGACGTGCCTGGCTCGAGGAACAAGTATTCGAACCGGTCCACGGGGACGCCGTCTCCGTTGGGTCCGCCATCCGGGTCGTACCCCGTCCACTCGAACCGGAAGGACGTCGCCGTGATCGAGGCGGGGCCTCTCACCACGCACGAGGTCGGCGGGATCGTGCTCGACGCGAAGATCCGCCGCGCGGGCGTGGGGTCCAGCAAGCCCTCGTTGTCCTGCGCCGCGATCATGAACGCGTGCGGGCGCACCGCGGTGATCGGATCCACCGGAAACGTGAGGATCGTGTCCTTCGCGGTCGTCGCTCGCCACTCGGCGACCGGGCGCGCCGTGTCCGCGTCGACCGCAAAGCGATACCCGACGACCTCTCCGTCCTTGTCCGAGCCTGCCCAGTAGAAGTGCACCCGGAACGTCGTGGTGTCGGCTTCGACGGGCCCGGACGTCAGCTCGGTTTCCGGAGGGCTTCCGAAGTGGTCGACGGGGTCGGTGCTGTCGGAGCAACCCGCGACGAGAACGCACACGATGGGCGCGATCGCGAAGAGGAAGCGAGGAATGGATCGGTTCGTGGTCAGGATTGGCTCCCGCGCCGGCAACCAGGGAGTTCCTTGTGGGGTGGGGACATCTCTACTGTATCACGGTACCTGGGGACCCACAATCCTCGGCCAGGATCGCCCACCGCTCGTGGTCGCGCCATCGGCCCGACACCTTGAGGTACCGGCGAGAGTAACCCTCCCGCCGGAACCCGAGGCGCTTCACGAGAGCGATGGACGAACGGTTGGAGGGCTGGATGTTGGCCTCCAGGCGGTGAAGCTTCAGCACCCGGAACGCGTGGCGCATCGCGAGCTGGAGCGCCTCGGTCATGTATCCCTGTCCCTGGAAGGGCGCGCCGAGGTGATATCCGAGGTAGGCGCTCTGGAATCCACCGCGGGCGATCTGGCTCAGCTCGACGGCGCCGATGATCGCGTCGTCCTCGCGCCTTCGAATCAGGAGCCCCACGAAGTCCGGACGATCGCACCGGACGAGATACCTTCGGAACTGCGCGGGCGTGACGGGGGGAGACACTCTCCCCCGATGGAACGAACGGCTCGCCCGGTGAAGCGCGAGGACCTCGTCCCTGTCCCCGACCTTCGGCCTGGCGAGCCGAACTCGAAACCCGGATGGTCCGCGTGCGGGCACGCCCGCAGTCTAGCGCGTCCGGCCCTCCGCGGGGGCCACCGTCAGCTCGGCGTCGTCCACCTGGTCCAGCTTCAGGAGATCGCTGCGCACGGGAGAGAAGTTCTCCGTCAGCGCCGTGTACGCGAGCTCCTCCGCGGACGGCAGCTCCTCGAGGAACACGAACGCAGCGCCCGCCGCGATGCGCGGGAGCGCCTCGCGCGCGCCGCGCCCGGAGCCCTTCGTGGAGCGCCTCGCCTCGAGCACCTGGACCAGCGTGGTCGCGTCGCCGCAGACCGACTTCCACCGGGACTCGACGTCGCGCGCGCGCTTCGGGTTCGACGCGCGCGTGACCTCGGAGACGAGGTCGTAGGAGGCGGGATCGCCTTCCGGATGGTGCGACGTCCAGACGACGCGCGCCGAGATCGTGCGATCGAAGTGGCGGCTCGCGAGCGACGCGCCCCCGCGCACCGAGATCACCTCGTAATCCACGCCCACCTTCACGTCGCGAACGCGGGCCACGACCTCGATCGGCACGTCCACCCACTGGGTGGACTCGCGTCCCTCGGGGTCCCGCACGACGACCCGGCGCGCGACGGTGTCGCGGAACCAGTCGATGCGCGTGTTCGAATGCACGCGCCCGATCGACCCCCACACGACCCGCTCCGCGCCGGCCTTCCGGGCGAGACGGATCGCCTGCTCGCGCGTGAGACCGTCGAGATCCGACACCCTCATGTTCCCTTCGACGGCGTCGGCGCCCAGGACCCTCGTGAACCGGGCGCGCGGCGGCGTGACGCTCTGGAGCAGGTCGTCACGCCACGCCTTGGCCACGTCCACGCCGAGCGCCGGATCGGACGAGTGCGTCTCGAACGGCACCACCGCCACCGTCGTCGTCGCGTCGCGAAGCGCTCGCTCGGCGCGCTTGACCACGTCCCGGTAGCCGGGAACGAACAGCTCCGCGTCGGTGAACTCGATCCACGCCTTCTTCGGGAGGTTCGCGGCGGCCGCGTCCCGGCCGCGCTCGTAGTGGGTCCGAGCGGCCATGTGGCGGATCGCCTCTTCCTCCTCGGGCCAGGTCTCGCCGACCGGGATCGTCGCGTACCGGGCGGCTCCCTCGCGGAACTGGGTGAGCTCCAGGACCTCGTCGGCGGCCTTCAGGGTGTCCACCTCGCAGAGCGCGCGGATCTGGCGCTGCCACTCCCGGACGATGGACGTGCCGGCCGCGGTCGCGGCGTCCCGCGCGCGCGGGTTCCCGGGCTCCTTGTCGAGCGCGCGGACGGCGAGGTTCCAGGCCTTCCAGGCGTCGCCCTCGGCGAGCTTCTCTTCACTCTTCTCGGTGAGCTTGGCCGTGCCGGCGCATCCGACCGCCACCGCGCACGCCACCAGATACGGAACGATTCGACGGAGCATGGAAGGCCCCCCTTTCGTCCCGTGTGTATCGGCACGGCGGAGGCCGTTCCTTACTCTCCCGGATTCTCTCGTGACGCGGCCGATACGGGTCCGGTAGCCTTGGATCATGAACCCCATGGAAACCCGGGCTGCCCGGGCCGCAGCCTGGCCGGCCCTCCCTCGGAGCGCGTGGCAGGACACCTACGCGACGCTCCACCGATGGATGCAGATCGTGGGCAAGACGCGGCTCGCCCTCTCTCCCATGGAGAACCACTACTGGCACGTCGCCCTCTACACCACGGCGCGCGGGCTCACCACGTCTCCCATGCCCTCCGGCGACCGCCTGGTCCAGGTCGACTTCGACTTCATCGACCACCAGCTCGTGGCCCGCACGAGCGATTCCGAGACCCGGATGCTTCCTCTCGAGCCGAAGAGCGTGGCGGACTTCTACCGCGAGTACCTGGATCTCCTCCGGGGGCTGGACCTCGACGTGAGTATCCGGCCGATGCCGAACGAGATTCCGGACGCGGTCCCGTTCCCCGAGGACCGGGCCCACGCATCCTACGACCGCGAGGCCGCTCATGCCTGCTGGCGAGCGCTCTCCCAGGTGGATCGCGTCTTCAAGCGTTTCCGGAACCGATTCCTCGGCAAGCAGAGCCCGGTCCACTTCTGGTGGGGAAGCTTCGACCACGCGTGCACGCGATTCTCCGGACGCACGGCGCCTCCCCATCCGGGCGGAGTGCCGAACCTTCCCGACCGCGTGGTGCGCGAGTCGTACTCTCACGAGTGCGCGAGCGTGGGATGGTGGCCGGGGACCGAGGGGAGCAGCGTCCCGGAGCCGGCGTTTTACGCATATGCCTATCCGGAGCCGCCTGGATATGCCGAGGCGCCCGCACGGTCCGCGGGAGCGAGATACGACACGACCCTTCGCGAGTGGGTTCTCCCTTACGAGATCGTCTGCCGCGCGCCGGATCCGGACTCCGTGCTCCTCGAATTCCTGCAGAGTACCTACGAGAACGCCGCCCGCCTGGGCGGGTGGGACCGCGCCGCCCTGGAGCGCCAGCTCTAGCCGCGC
>DASTBC010000139.1 GCA_035712245.1 Candidatus Eisenbacteria bacterium | reverse complement strand
ATCCTTCGGCGAGGATCGCGCGGCGTACCGTCCCTCGGTGGGGTTCTGCCTCCTCGCCGCGTCGCTCTTCACGTGGGGCGTGGAGCTTCTTCCACGCTGGAGGCGCGCGGTGCCCGCGGTGGGTCTCGCGCTCGCGGTCCTCGCGGCGTTCGGCACGGCGCTCCGGCTTCCGGTCTGGCGCGACAACGTGACGCTCCTCCAGGACGCCGCGAACGCGGACCCTTCGGACCCGCAGCCGCACCTCGAGATGGCGCGCCACTACGAGTCCATGGGGAATCTCCAGGCGGCGCTCGGCGCCTGGAACCGCGCGCTCGCGCTCGATCCGTCGAACCAGCACGCTGCGGCGGCGCGTGTCGCGGTGCTGAACCGCCTCGGCCGGCACGAGGAATCGGTCGAGGCCGCCCGCGAGGCGATCACGCTGAACCCCGTGGACGCGGTAAGCCACGCGAACCTGAGCGACGCGCTCATCCAGGAAGGCAAACCCGAGGAGGGAGTGAAGGCGGCGAGCCGCGCGGTGGAGCTGGACTCCACGCTCGTGGACGGCTGGTACAACCTGGGCGTGGCCCGGGCGGCTCAGGGGGACGTGCCGGGAGCGATCCAGGCCTACGAGCAGACGCTCGCGCTCGCGCCGGATCACGTGATGGCCATGAACAACCTCGGCGCGCTCCTCGGCGGGCAGGGACGGCTCGAGGAAGCGCGAGCCCTCTACGAGAAGCTCGTGGTCCAGGCGCCGGCTTCCCTCGAGGCGCACATGAATCTCGCCCTCGTCTATCTGAGGCTCGGGGACCGGGAGGCGGCCGCGCGGGAGCGCGAGACCGTGAGGCGCCTGAGTCCGAACGCCGTGCAGCAGCTGGACGCGATCTTCCGGGAGTATCTCCCGGAGCTTCGAAACCGGCCGCCGTCGAGAGGCCGGTAGAGCGGAAGGAGCCGGCCAGGGCACCCGACGGAACGCCCCGGCGCGTTTGACCGGCGTTCCGCGGGATGGTACGGTCCCGTCACATGCCCGAGGCGCTCAACACCGACCTGTTCGACCCGACGCGCGCCAACGTTCTCGTCGCGCTTCTCCTGTTTCTCACGTTCCTCTTCATCAACATCCTGCGCGCCAAGAAGGGCGGCACGATGTACATCCGTCCCCTCCCGGGGCTCACCGCGCTCGACGAGGCGATCGGCCGCGCCACCGAGATGGGAAAGCCGATCCTCTACATGCCGGGGCTCGGGGACATGAGCGAGGTCGGAACGCTCGCCTCGATCACCATCATGGGCCGCGTCGCGAGGAAGGTGGCGGACCTGGGAACGACGATGCAGGTCCCCTGCTACGACCCGGTCGTCATGACGATCATGGACGGGGTCGCGCGACAGGCGTACCGCGAGTCGGGCCGGCCGGACGACTTCCCGCCCGGGAGCGTCCACTACGTGAGCGCGCAGCAGTTCGCGTACGTGGCCGCGGTGACCGGGATCATGCTCCGCGAGCGGCCCGCGGCGAACATCTACATGGGGACCTTCTACGCGGAATCGCTCTTCCTCGCGGAGACGGGGAACCTGACCGGCGCGATCCAGATCGCCGGGTGCGACAAGGTGACCCAGCTCCCCTTCTTCGTCTGCGCGTGCGACTACACGCTCCTGGGCGAGGAGCTCTTCGCCGCGAGCGCGTACATCGGCCGCGAGCCGGTCCAGCTCGCGACGATCGCGGCGCAGGACTGGGCCAAGCTCACGGCCGCGATCCTCATCGTCGCGTCGCTCGCGCTCCTCGCGCTCGGCCGTCCCGAGCTCGGACAGTTCCTCCGCACCTCGTGAGCGCTCCGAGCCCCGGCAGCCGGACGCGAAAGGGATCGGTCTAGCCCTTGTACCTGGGTCCGGTCCTCGTCACCTTCGCGGTCGGGGCGGCCCTCATCGCGCTCTTCTTCATCCCGCACCACCAGGCCCAGGTGGTGAACGCCGAGATCTTGGAATGGGCCACCGTCGTCTACGCCTTCGCCCTGATCCTCGGCTCGATCTCGCTCTGGAACACCCACGCGCGCAAGGTGAGGAACCGGATCGAAGGGTGGCCGTTCAGCCTGGTCACGATGGCCACGCTGGTCACCGTCACGGGACTCGGCGTCGTGCAGGGGACCGGCGAGGGCACCGTCGTCTACGCGATCTACCAGAGCGTGAACGCGCCGCTCGCGTCCACCATGTTCGCCCTCCTCGCCTTCTTCATCGCCTCGGCCGCGTTTCGCGCGTTTCGCGCGCGCAATCTCGAGGCCACGCTCCTTCTGGTTACGGCGGTGCTCATGATGATCGGACGCGTGTCGATCGGGGAGTTCCTGTGGCCGGGATTCCCCGCGTTCACGGAGTGGCTCCTCGACGTGCCGAACCTCGCCGCGAAGCGCGCGATCGCGATCGGCGTGGGGCTCGGCGCGGTCTCGACGGGGCTCAAGATCATCCTCGGGATCGAGCGAAGCTACCTGGGGCGTAGCAACTGATGTCCTGGGCGCGGCGTCTCCTCGGCGTGGACCGGAGGATCATCTTCATCTTCATCGGACTCGGCACGGCCGTGCCGCTCCTCCTTCCGGTCAACCTCCCGATCACCGTGACCCCGCGCGTCGAGGCCGCCTATCAGACGATCGACACCCTCCCCGAGGGATCGCGGGTTCTGATCTCGATGGACTACGAACCCGATACGATGGCCGAGCTCCAACCGATGTCGATCGCGATCATGCGCCACTGCTTCCGGAAGAACCTCAAGGTGATCGGGATGACGCTCTACCCCGCCGGGCCGGGGCTCGTGGAGCCGGCCATGCGCATCGCCGCCGAGGCGGAGGGGAAGACGCGGAACGTGGACTACGTGTTCCTCGGGTACAAGTCCGGCTTCCAGACCGTCATGATCGGACTGGGCGAGAGCCTCCGGCAGCAATACCCGGTCGACTTCTACCGGACCCCGCTCGACTCGATCCCGGTTCTCCGGGGCGTCGACTCGTACGCCCAGATCGATCTCGTCGTGAACCTGACCGCGTCCAGCGCCGCGGACTACTGGATCCAGTTCGCGGCCACCCGGTACCGGAAGAAGCTCGTGCTCGGCGCGACGGCCGTCATGGCGACCGACTACTACCCCTACCTCTCCTCGCGCCAGCTCCTGGGGCTCGTCGGAGGGATGAAGGGCGCGGCCGAGTACGAGAAGCGGATGGACCTCTTCGGGGACGCGAGGCGCGGGATGGACGCGCAGAGCCTGGTGCACGTGATCATCGCGATTCTCGTGATCCTGGGGAATGTCGCCTTGCTCGCGATGCAGCGTTCCGGCGAGGGCGGCGGTCCGGCGGGACCGCTGGGAGGCCCGCGGTGATCGACGTCCAGACCTGGATCGCGGCCTTCCTCACGCTCTGCGTGTTCTCGTTCCTGTACCGCGACAACCCGTTCTACCGCTTCGCCGAGCACCTCTTCGTCGGCGCGGCGGCCGGATATCTCCTCGCGACGCAGTACCAGAACGTGATCCGGCCGAACGTGATCGGCCCGCTCACTTCGGGAACGGCGGACGCCCAGGGGATCCTCCTCACGCTGCTCCCGGCCATGCTCGGGATCCTCCTGCTGCTCCGGGTGCACCCGAGGCTCGTGGGCCCCGCGCGCTGGGCGCTCGCGTTCTACGTGGGGGTGTACTCGGGGATCGCCGTGACCGGTTACCTGCAGGCACAGGTGCTCGCCCAGATCGCGGACACCGTGAAGCCGTTCGGCGAGGGTTGGAAGGCGGTGGACTCGGCCCTGATCCTGGTCGGGCTCCTCACCGTGCTCGCGTACTTCTTCTTCTCCGCCCCGCACACCGGGGTGCACGGGGCGGGCGCGCGCGTGGGGATCTGGTTCCTCATGGTCGCGTTCGGCGCGTCGTTCGGCTACACCGTGATGGCGCGCGTGTCGCTCCTCATCGCCCGGGTCCAGTTCCTGTTGCGGGACTGGCTGCACTGGATCCCGGGCGGTGTGAGCTAGCCCTGCGTTCGGAGGGAGTTGAGGGGTTCCTGTCGAGTGATTACGGCACCCGAGGGACCGTGGCTCTCCTAACGCACCAC
>DASTBC010000138.1 GCA_035712245.1 Candidatus Eisenbacteria bacterium | reverse complement strand
AAACGACGGACTCCAGGTGGTCTTCAATGCTCCCTACCTCCACGACGGGATGGCGATCCGCTTCTCTCCCGTCCCTAGCTGGCTCCGGATCGAGCCTCCGTCGGGAACGCTGCCCCCCGGCTCGAGCCAGGAGGTGACGCTCACGGGCAGCGCGCGCGGCGTCTTCCCGGGAAGCTATCCCGCCCGGCTCCGGCTCACGAGCAACGATCCGTTCTCGCCGGAAGTCACGATCCCCGTCTCGTTCCTCGTGACCGGGACTCCCGACCTCGTCGTGAGCCCGGCGGCGCTCGCGTTCGACACGCTCTTCGTCGGAACGCCCGCCGCGCGCGATCTCCGGATCACCAATGTGGGGACGGACCGGCTCGAGGTCACCGCCGTGCTCGCGTCACGTCCGGGCATCACCGTCTCGCCGGCGAGTCTCGCCCTCGGGCCGCTCCAGAGCGGCTTGATGCGCGTCACGTACCTTCCCCCGGGGCCGGGAGACCTGGCGGCGACGCTCACGATCGTGAGCAACGATCCGGAGTCGCCGGCGATCGTCCCGATCACGGGGATCGCGCTCGTGCCGCCGCGGATGGTCGTGGAACCTCTTCCCATCATCGCGGTCGCGCCTCCGGGAGGCGCCGGCGCGAAGACGATCCGGATCCGGAACGAAGGCGGGAGCGACCTGCGCTGGAACGCCGGGATCCCGATCGCCGACTCGCAGCCGTTCGAGAACTGGGTCGAGATCGAGAAGGGGACCGACGACCATCGGCAGGGAATTCTCGGCACCGGAGGACCGGACCGGTTCGGACACCACTGGATCGACAGCGATCATCCGGGCGGTCCCGTGTTCGATTGGGTCGACATCAGCGGGATCGGTGTTCTGGTCCCCTTCTCTCCCGAAGCGGACGACCAGAACCGCGGCCCGTTCCCGATCGGGTTCTCGTTCCCGTTCTACAACCGCTCGTTCAGCCAGTTTCGCGTCTGTACGAACGGGTGGATGAGCTTCACCAACACCTCCACGAGCTTCGCGAACCAGCCGCTCCCGAACCTGGCCCCCAGCTCGCCCGAGAACCTGATCGCGCCCTTCTGGACGGACCTCGTGCTCGCGCCGAACGGGGCCGTGCACTACCACTCCGAGCCCGGGCGGTTGATCGTGCAGTGGACGAACGTGAGGCCGTTCGGGTCGGCCGCGCCGGAGCGCTTCACGTTCCAGGTGGTGCTCTTCCAGAACGGCGAGATCGCGATCCGGTACCAGAGCGTGATTCCGTTCTCGTTCGAGGGGACCATCGGAATCCAGAACGGGGCGCGAAACGACGGCTTGACGATGGCGTTCAACACGACCTACGTCCATCCGGAGCTCGAGATCCTCGTGTTCGAGAAGGCCGCCTGGTTGTCGGTGAGTCCCTCGTCCGGCGTGATCTCCGCGGGAGGATCGGCGGAGGTGTCCCTCACGATCGACGCGTCGGAGCTGGAAGAAGGAGAACATCACGCGCGCCTCCCGATCACGAGCAACGATCCGGCTCTTCGCGTGCTCGCCGCGCCGGTGGTCGCGCGCGTGGCTTCGGTCGACGCGGCCGCCGTGGAGGTCGATCCCAACACGCTGAATCTCGAGAGCAACGGGAAGTGGGTGACCGGCAGGGTCGAGCTGCCGCCTCCCTACGCTCCGGGCCAGATCGTCGCCTCCACGGTTCGATGGAACGGGGCCGTGCCGCTCGCGGAAGGGACGACACCCCAGATCGGGGACTTCAACGGGAATGGAGTTCCCGACGTGACGCTTCGCTTCGATCGCGCCGCCGTGGAGGCGATCCTTCCGGACGGGGATCCGGTCCCCGTCACGCTGACGGGCGAGATCCACGAGACGGCCGCCTTCATCGCGCGGGACGAGATCCGGGTGATACGCCCGCACATCAAGGCTCCGAACGGCGGCGAGCTGCTCCCGGCAGGATCCACGTTCACGATCCGGTGGACCGAACCGCAAGGGTGGGACGTGGAGCGCGCGGATCTCGTGATCTCGTTCGACGGAGGCGAGACCTGGCGGATGCTGGCGCAGAACGTCCAGGGCGCCTCGTACGCCTGGACGGTGCCGCACACGCCGACCACGCGCGCGTGGATCCGCGTGCATCTCTACGACGCGCGCGGCGCCATGGGATACGACAAGACCGACGCAGCCTTCACGATCCAGCCCACCGTGACCGCCGTCGAGACCGAAGCCGGCGCTCCGCCCACGACGTACGCGCTCCACCAGAACGCGCCGAATCCGTTCAATCCGGTCACGTGGATCCGCTTCGACCTCCCGCGACCCGGGCGCGTGGCGCTGCGCGTGCATTCGGTGGACGGAAGGCTCGTGCGGGAGTGGCGCGAGGAGCTCCCCGCGGGCCGGCATCGCGTGCGGTGGGACGGGAAGTCCGCCGACGGGAGCGGTGTCGCCTCGGGCGTCTACTTCGCGCGGCTCACGGTGGAAGGGAACGGCGCGTTCGAGGCGAGCCGGAGGATGATGGTCGTGAAGTAGCTCCCCGCGCTCTGTGGTAGAGTGCCCGCCGCTCCCCTCCCGCGCTCGCGAGAGAGACGCTAGCCCGAGCGCCGGACCAGAACGATCGTCATGTCGTCGTGCAGCGACCTGCCGTTCAGGAACGCCTCGAGATCCTGCAGCAGCGCGGGGCCGGTGCGTGAGACGGGCTCGGCCACCACGCGCGAGAGGTACTGGAGCAGCCGCTCGTCGCCGTACTCCTCGCTTCCGGCACCCGCCTCGGTGAGGCCGTCCGTGTAGAGGCAGAGGAGGGCTCCGGGCGGGAAGGGGACCCTCTCGCACGTGTAGGTGGAGCCGGGGATCATCCCCGCGGGGATCCCCGTCGTCGTCAGCCGGAGCGGCTCCCGGCCCGGCGCGAGGAGGAACGGCGGATTGTGTCCGGCGTTCACGTATTCGAGGGTGTGTGACTCATGATCGAGCCTCGCCAGGAACAGCGTGACGAAGTGGTCCGGCTCGGTGGAGCGCTCGAGCAGGGTGTTCAGCCGCTCGACGATCGCGATCAGGCTCGACGTGTCCGTCAGGCTCATGCGAATGGACGCGAGCACGTTCGCCATGAGGAGCGACGCGCCAACTCCCTTTCCGCTCGCGTCGCCGACCAGAACGCCCGTGGCCGAGCCGGAGAGCGACAGGACGTCGTACAGATCTCCCGCCGTCTCGAGGCTGGCCTGAAGCTCCGTGAAGAGCTCGTAGCCCGGGATCTCGGGGAGCGTCTCGGGGAGCAGCTTTCGCTGGATCTTGGCGGCGACGGCCATCGCGTCCGACATGCGATCCTTCTCGCGACGGAGCTGGCCTTCCTCGCGGAGCCGCCGCTCGAACTCGAAGGATTGGACCATCTTCATCGCATAGAGAGTCGCGGCCGAATGGAACGCCTCGTGCGAAGCCCTGGCCTGATCCGCGGCGGTGAGTCCCGCCTCGTCGGTTCCGAGGTAGAGCACGCCCAGCGACCGGTCCTGGTACCTCAGGGGAGCGACGAACGCGCGCTCGTCGGTCACGCCCTCCCCGGCGCCATCGGCATGCTTCGTCTGGTTGCCGAGGAGCCGCGACGTGAATCCCTCGGCCACGTCCTGGAGGAGCGCCGGCGTCAGGAGCGCCCGGCGATGACGGAACGCTCGCGGGGGCCACACCGCCTTCAGATGGATCCCTTCCTCCTCGCTTTCCCTCAGGAAGAGCGCGAGCGTCCGAGGACGAACGGTGGATCGCATCCAGTCGGGAAGCGTGCGGACGGTGTCGTCGACGGTCTGGAAGTTCATCATATGCGGCAACGCGGCGGCGAGATCCGGAGCCACGGTGGGTCCGGATCCCTTGCCCTTGTCCCAGTAGTCGAGGAGCCGCTCGTATGCGCCCCCGCCCCCGCCGGGCCGCGACTTGAGCATCGAGGTCATCATCGTCTGCTGCACCATCGTCGCGTTCGTGAGGTCCATACTCGCGGTCGAGGTCATCTCGGGCCATGGCGTGATCCGGATCTCCTGGAGCGTCTGCACGCTCCCGTCGGGGAGGAGCGCCGAGTCCAGCTCCTGAATCCCGACGCGGTCCGAGGCCAGGGGCAGGAGCTTGAGCTTGATCCCGCCCAGCTGGATCTCGTCGCGCGGCCGCACGGTGACCGGGGCCGTGACCTTCGTTCCGTTCAGGAAGGTGCCGTTGTGGCTTCCCAGATCCTTGACGACGATGTGATCCTCGAGCACTTGCACCGCCGCGTGGAGCCGCGAGACCGTGGCGTGGTCGAGCCAGATCTCGGCTTCGCGCGAGCGCCCGATGCGGCACTGCTCCTTGTCGAGCAGGATGCGCACGTGCCGCTCGTTGACGGTGCCCTCGAGGGCGAGCTCCACGACCAGTCCTCCGCGCCTTCGCTCGTGGCGAAAGCGGACGAATCCATGCAATGCAGAACGGATGGGAGAAGGTGCCGAAGAGGGTAGGGCAAAAGGAGCCGGGTTTCACCACCCGCACGCGGGAGGGGCATTCCGAGCCGGGCTCCCCCGGGGGAACGCCGGAGACGCTCCGGACCGAGCGGCGATACCGCAGAGACATCGCCTCGCTCCAGGACATGTTCGCCTTCGTCTCCGAATTCCTCGCCGCCCGAGGCGTGCCGACTTCGAACGCGTTCGCGTTGGAGCTGATCCTGGAAGAGCTGTTCACGAACGTCCTGAAGTATCGCAAGGGCGGAGACGATTCGGTGGAGGTCCGGCTGGGTCTCGACGGCGACCGGATCGTCCTATCGTTCGTGGAATTCCAGGTGGAGCCGTTCGACATCACGAAGATCCCGGAACCGGACCTGACGGGTCCCGCGCACGAGCGGCGCGCCGGAGGAATGGGCATCCACCTGGTCAAGAAGCTGTCCGATCGCGTGTCGTACGAGCACAAGGACGGCGTGAGCGTCACCACCATCACCAAGGGCGTGGAACGATGATGCTGGAAGTTCGGATCATGGAAGGAGGGACGGTCCATCTCCTCGGGAGGTTCGACGCGTCGCAAGCGGCCGCGGCGCGCCAGGCGCTCTCCGGGGTGGACCGGTCGGTGACGTTCGATCTCTCCGAGCTGGAGTACATCTCGAGCGCGGGTCTCGGCGTGCTGATCGAGGTGTACAAGCGCCTCCACGGCAAGGGCCAGACCATGCGGCTCGTGAAGCTCCGGCCCAACGTGAAGGCCGTGTTCGGCTTCGCGGGCCTCGAGAAGGTCCTGACGATCGAGTGAGCGGGCATCCGGGACGCGGCAGGTTTTTCACCAACCCAACCGGCCGGGGCTTGTATTGATGTTCGAAGACGACGAGGCCGGGGCGGTCGCACGGAGCCTGGCCGGGGATCGCCGGGCCTACGGCGAGATCGTGGACCGGTACCAGCGGGTGCTCTTCAACGTGGCGTTCCGGATGGTGAGCCACCACGAGGACGCCCAGGACATCGTGCAGGCGGCGTTCGTGAAGGCGTACGAGAAGCTCCACACGTACGACCCCCGTCGCAAGTTCTTCAGCTGGATCTACCGGATCACCGTGAACGAGTGCCTCAACCATCTGGCGAGGCGCCGTCGGGGAGACCATGACGCGAGCTGGACGGAAGCCGCGGGACCGAGCCAGGAGGATGATCTGGACCGGAAGCAGACGGAACGGATGATCGGGGCCGCGCTCCTCGAGCTCCCGGCGGACCACCGCGGGGTCATCATCCTCCGGCACTTCATCCACCTCTCGCACCACGAGATGTCCCGGATCCTCGAAGTCCCGGAAAAGACGGTCAAATCGCGCCTTCACACCGCCCGGAAGCTCCTCGGACAGGTACTGCAGCGACAGGGGGTCACGCTCGCATGACGCACGACGATCTCGATCGGAGGATCCAGGACGAGCTGGACGGCATCGCGACGGCCGAGCAGAGCGCGGAGCTCAAGCGCCGCCTCGACGCCTCGCCGGCGGCCCGGGCCCGCTACGACGAGATGAAGGCCGTCTTTCGCATGCTCGACCGTGTCGA
>DASTBC010000137.1 GCA_035712245.1 Candidatus Eisenbacteria bacterium | reverse complement strand
TGGGGAAGGTCGATCACGCGCCCCTGGAGCGGGATGTGCGATCAAGGCGCGTCCGCGTGGCTCCGGGATTTGGGGTATGGCTGCCCCAGCATCAGTCCGCCCGTTGCTTGACCTCCGCGCTGTGCTTTTCGCGGTGCTTCTTCGCCATCTTCTCGTCCCAGCGCTTGAGCATGGCGCCGTATCGCGGATCCCCTCGTAGCGCATCCAGGTCGGTGTCCGAGCCCGCGTACGCGCCGATCTCGAACCCGGCCTGATCCGCGCGATCGAGCCACTGGAACGCACCGTCGATGTCTCCGGAACGGGCCGCGCAACAGGCGAGGTTGTAGAGCGTCGTGGGCTTCTGGTACCCGAGATCGAGCGCCTTCTGGTAGGCGGCGACGCCACCCTTCGGGTCACCCGCCGCGAGACGGGCAAATGCCAGATTCGACCAGGCACGGCCGACGGTGGGGTGTTCCCGGGTGACCCGTTCGAGGCGAGGCAGCGCGCGACGCCAATCCTCCTCGTCGTCCATGTCGCCGAACCGCCCGGAGCCGAAGAGCTGCAGATCCCCGGCCAGTCGAACGAGCTCGTAGAAATGAGGGTCCCCCTGGAGTGACCGGAGATCTTCGTCTTCGGTCATGTGGTGGGTGTTGTCGAAGCCGTTTTCGATCGCTTTCTTCAACGTGTCGAACGCGCGCTTCTTGTCTCCCTGAAGCGCGTGCGCGCATGCGAGGTTGTACATCGCGTTCGGGCTTCCGGTTTGTCGGATTTCCTCCTCGAACGCGGAGATCGCCCGCGAGTACCGGCCCTCTCTCAGGAGCTCGATACCCGACTCGTTGAGGTTCTTCGACTCGTGCAGGTTGCGCGACCGGTGACGGTTCTGCGAGCCGGCGACGGCATACACCGGAGACGGCGCGACCGACACCTTGAGAACCTCCGGTTCCGGGATGATGCTCAGGACCGCAGGAGAGGCAGGCTCCGCGCACGGGCTCTCCTCGCTGGGCGCGGACTCCTTGGCATCCTCCCCGGCTTCCAGGGCGGCCATGACAGCGGCTTCGACTTCGCGCGCCTGCTCGCGGGCATCGCGGTTGGCCCTCCGGACCAGCTCGCCGTACTCGTCCACCGGCTCCGGTGCGGCCACGACCTGGACCACGGTCGTCGCGGCGAGGAGGAACCCCGCAACGCCGACGGTCGCGAAGAGACCCAACCGCGAGACGGCGTCGCGCCGCTGACCGGGGCGAAGGATCGAGACCAGCCGGCTTTCGAGATTCGATCCCCGGGCCATGGCCGGGGCGAGATCCAGGAACCGGTCCCGGCGAGTCATGGAGCGCACCATGGCCAGCAGATGCGCGGCATAGTCGGTCGCTCGCTCACCGGCCCCGAGCACGAGATCGTCGCAGGATCGCTCACATTCCCGTCGAGCCACGCGCGCCAGCAGCCACACGAGCGGATGGAACCAGAACACCGCGGTCGCGATCCGCGCCACGAGCAAGCCGATACCGTCATGCCGCGCCACATGCGCCACCTCGTGGAGAAACACCACGCGGATCCGCTCCCGGCTCCACGCGCGGGCTGCCCCCGGCAAGAGGAGAACGGGACGGACGAGTCCCCAGACGGAGGGAACCGTGATATGGGAGCACTCGCGGAGGTCCACGGGGCGCGACACCCCGAGCCGGCGGCAGGCGAGCTCCAATTCGCCCCTCAGCTCGGCGTCATCGATACGCCGTGCCCTCCTCGCTGCAAACGCCGCGGCCGTGAAGGAGATGAGGACGTGGAGGAGCAGCGCCGAGGACACGAGGAAAGACACGAGGATCACGTAGTCCGAGAAGCGTCCGCCCGATCGCTCCGGAGCGGTGGCGCCGGCAGTCTCCACGTCGGGCACGCCGCTCGGTCGGGGAAGAGCGACACCGGACCTGCCCTCCACCTGGATCGCTGGGGGCGCATCGGCACGCAACGGCGCCGACCGCATGGTGGCAGGCAGGATCGGCAGCGGCACGACGGGAAGGAAGGCTCTGGCGATCGGAAGTGCGGTCAGCGCGATCAGCGTGGCCATCGCGGCCAGATAGCGTTTGGCGGCGGAAGCATTGCGAAGCACGGAACAGACGAGGATGCCCACGGCAGCGATCAGGGTCACACGGATGAAGAGGGACAGCAGGTCCCCGAAGCCCGCGGCCGCGAGAACGGACAGAAGGACTCCCGCCGAACTGGTCATTTGCGTTCCTCGTTTCTGGCCTGCTCGATGAGCTTGGCCATGCGGTCCAACTCCTCGGAATTCAGCTCGGTGCCGGGGCGCTCCAACAAGGTTAGGACCGCGCCGGCGACGGAACCGTTGAAAAACGTCGTGAGCAGGTGCTCGATGGCGCCCTGCCGTGCCTTGTGGCGGGTGAGGACCGGCTTGTACACGTAACGGGTTCCGTCGGCATCGTGTCGCAGAAGGCCCTTGTGTTCGAGGATGCGCAGGGTGGCTCGCACGGCGGAGTAACTGGGCGGCGAGGGAATGCGTGACCGGATCTCGCCCGCGGTCGCGCTCGCTCCCTCGGCGGCGTAGAGAATGTCCATGATCTCCCGTTCGCGCCGGCTCAAGGTCTTCAGTCGCTTCATGGCGGGTTCCTCCAGTGCTAAGTTTCTAGCAGTGCTGAAATATTAGCACTGGACTGGAGGTTGTCAACCTTCGAATTCACCCGCCAGGAGGCGCTCTCCCAAGGGCATGCCGGTCTCACACCCACCGATGGGACAGGCTAACGAAAACCCTCCATCAGCTCTTCCAGCGCTCCGGAACCGGGGCAGAGGGACTCGAAGGGGACCTGGATCAAGGGTGTGTCCGTGGTGTTGTTCATTTCGTGCATGTCGGGGACGGACTCGTCCAAATACAGGAGCCCGGTCGGAATCAACCCTTGGGCCTGCTGCTCCTGCAGGTATGGAAGGACTTTGGCCCGGTCGCCGGGGTCGTAGCCCTCCGGAAGGGCTGAGAAGCGCACGAGGCTGCCGTCGTGCATCGCAATCGTGGTGACCCCCTTGGCTCCGATCGGAGCCAGGATCTCCTCGGCCGGCGGAACAAGGTCGGCCTGGGCGACCGGCCTTTCGTGTTTGCGTGTGTACAGGTAGCTCTTGGTGGAACCCTCGTGGTCGTTGAACGTCACGCAGGGGGAAATGACGTCCACCAGCGCGAGCCCACGGTGCTTCAATGCGGCTTTCAGAATCGGCACGAGCTGCTGCTTGT
This sequence comes from Candidatus Eisenbacteria bacterium, assembly GCA_035712245.1. Taxonomy (GTDB): domain Bacteria; phylum Eisenbacteria; class RBG-16-71-46; order SZUA-252; family SZUA-252; genus WS-9. The sequence goes on along the minus strand of DASTBC010000137.1, from coordinate 9,301 downwards.
CGCCCGAAAAACTCCGAGCGACGAATGTCGCGCCGATGGAAAGCCCGAGAAACGCCGGATCGATCGGCGCCATCCGGTTCTCTTCTCCCTTCTTCAACTTCGACCCGACATCCGCCGAGGCGGAAAACTGTCCCTTGGTCAGTCCATAGACACCGTTGTTCTCGATGACGTAGAGCATCCGAACATTTCGGCGGATGGCGTGGGACATCTGTCCCAATCCAATCGAAAGGGAATCGCCGTCCCCGGAGATGCCGATGTAGTAGAGCCCCCGGTTGGCGGCCGCCGCGCCGGTGGCCACGGCGGGCATCCGGCCGTGCACGGAGTTGAACCCATGGGCGCCGGACGCGAAATAGGTCGGAGTCTTGGACGAGCAGCCGATGCCGCTCATCTTGGCGATCCGATGCGGCTGGATGGAAAGCTCCCAGAGGGCTCGGATCAAGGCAGCGGTGATCGAATCGTGCCCGCAGCCGGCGCACAACGTGGACATCGCCCCCTCGTAATCGCGGACGGTCAGCCCGAGATCATTGGTCTGCGAGCCCGAGGGGGCGGCTGACGGCTTGGCAATCGATGGCATCTCTATCTCATCCTTCGGCGCCGCTCAGGGCTTCCGGCATTCCCCCGAGACCGCGCGCGGCTTCGCCTTCCGATTTCCCCAAGGCCGAGAGGAGGCCCTCCACGACCTGGCCGGCGCTCAGGGGAAAGCCGCCGTAGAAGAGCATCGACCGGAGCTTCTCCTTGGGGACGTTCGTTTCCAGCGCGATCAGGGACTTCAGCTGATGATCTCGGTTCTGTTCCACGATGTAATTGACGTCGTGGGCGTTCAAGAACGTTTCCACTTCGGCACCGAATGGGAAACCGCGGATACGCATGTAGTCGCCCGGGACTCCCATCTCCGACAAGAGATCGAGGGCCTCCCGGACGGCCGCGTCGCATCCGCCCAGCGTGACGAGGGAGAACGGTGTTCTCCCCTTTCCCTTTCCGCGCGTGCTCCGTCTGGATTCGATGACGGCCGGAGGGATGAACGGGGCCGCGGCGCGGTGCTTCTGGGCGAGCCGGTCGACGACGGCCTGGTACTCTTCGGGCAGCTCGGTGTAGCCACCCAACCGGTTGTGTCCCGAGCCGCGCGTCAGGTACGCCCCCTTGGGAGAGAAACCGGGAAGGGTGCGGGGCGTCACGAAATGCTCGTCCTCGTCCGAGTAGCGGTGGAAGGCGGCCAGTTTCTCGAGTTGCTCGGGGGAGAGCACACGTCCGCGGTCGGGCCTGTAGTCGTCGTTCCAGGTCAAGCGAGGCACCACCCAGTCGTTCATTCCGATATCCAGATCGCTCAGCAGGATGACCGGCGTCTGGAACTTCTCGGCCAGGTCGAACGACTTCACGGAGAACTCGAAGCATTCGGCCGGATGCGCCGGGAATAGCAGGATGTGCTTGGTGTCGCCGTGCGATGCATAGGCGCAGGACAGCAGGTCTGCCTGCTGGGTCCGGGTGGGCATTCCCGTGGACGGGCCGACCCGTTGCACGTCGACCAGGACGGCCGGGATCTCGGCGTAGTACGCGAGCCCGAGGAATTCGTTCATCAAGGAAACGCCCGGTCCTGCGGTGGAGGTGAATGCGCGCGCGCCCGCCCACCCCGCGCCGATGACCATTCCGATCGCCGCGAGTTCGTCCTCGGCCTGCAGAATCGCGAAGTTGTTCTTCCCGGTTTGAGGGTCCTTGCGGTAGCGCTCGCACAGGCTCTTGAACGACTCCATCACGGAAGTCGCGGGCGTAATCGGATACCAGGCCGCGACCGTGCAGCCCGCATAGAGCGCACCCAGTGCGGTGGCTGTGTTCCCGTCGATCAGGATCTTGTCGCCGTTGGCGTCCATCCGCTGCAGCCGGAACGGCAGGGGGCACTCGAAGTTCTGCTTGGCGAAGTCATAGCCCAGCTTCAGAGCCTTGTGGTTGGACTCGAGCAGGGCCTTCTTCTTGCCGAACGTTTCCTGCAAGAGCGCTTCGACGACGCTCCACTCGATGTCCAGGAGAGCGATCAGACTGCCCGCGTAGGCAATGTTCTTCATGAGAATCCGTTCGCGGGACTCCCGGAAGTGCTCGACGCAGAGCTGGGCGAACGGAACGCCCAGGAAGGTCACGTCCGGGCGCCGAAGGGCTCTGTCGAGAGGCCAGGTCGAATCGAAGAGCAGGTAGCCCCCCGTGCGGACTTCCTTGATGTCGCGGGCGTACGTCTGCGCGTTCATCGCGACGATCAAGTCGTAATCCAAGGCCCTGGAGGTTCGTCCGTCCTTGTTCACCCGGATTTCATACCAGGTGGGGAGTCCCTGGATGTTGGACGGAAAGAGGTTCTTGCCGGAGACGGGGATCCCCATACGGAAGATCGCCTGCATCAGGAGCCCGTTCGCGGAGGCCGAACCGGTGCCGTTGACGTTGGCCAGCTTGAAGGCGAAGTCGTTTACGCCGGTGTTGGCTTGGGGCATGAACCGTTCTTGGCGTAGGGCAAGAGGATGTCCGACATTTGCATGTCCCACGCGGCGGTGGGACAACGCTCGGCGCACAGTCCGCAGTGCACACAGATGTTCTCGTCCTTGAGCATCACCCGTTTCGTCTGGGGCAGCTCCTCGGAGACGAAGAGAGCCTGATCCGGATTGACGGCGGGAGTCGTGAGCCGGTTCCTCAGATCCTTCTCCTCGCCGTTGGGGGCGATGGTCAGGCAGAGAACCGGGCAGACGTCGACGCAAGCGTCGCACTCGATGCAGCGCGGAGCGGAAAACACAGTCTGCACGTCACAATTCAGGCAACGCTCCACCTCGCGCGCCGTCTGCTCCGCGGTGAAACCGAGCTCGACCTCGACGGACAATTCCCGAAAGCGCTCGACCAGGTCCACATGTTTCATCTTCTGGCGGTGCGCTGGATTGAAGTCGTTGGAATAGCTCCATTCCGACAGTCCCATCTTCCGACTCGTGAGATTCAGGCCGCGGGGCGGCCGCAGGGTCACCGGCTGACTCTGGGCATAGTGATGAATGGAGATCGCGGCTTCATGTCCGTGGGCGACGGCCCAGATGATGTTCTTCGGGCCCCAAGGCGCGTCGCCGCCGAAGAAGACGCCGGGGCGAGTGGACATGAAGGTGGTCTCGTTCATGACCGGGAGGTCTTGGTCGCCGAACTCGATGCCGATATCCCGCTCGATCCAGGGAAAGGCCGCCTCTTGACCGATGGCCAGGATCACATCATCGCAAGGGAGAATGACGGAATCGATCGTCTTCGAGTGTCTGGCGTCGGTGTCCCACTCCAGCCGCTCGAATTCCATGCCGACCAGCTTCCCTTGCTCCAGCACGAAGCGCTTCGGTGCATGGTTGACGAGGATCTCGATTCCTTCCTCTTCGGCATCCTCCAGTTCCCAGGGAGAGGCTTTGAAGAAGCCACGCGGGCGCCTGGCCATCACCTTGATATCCCGCCCTCCCAATCGACGCGCCGAGCGGCAGCAATCCATGGCGGTATTGCCGACACCGATGATCACGACCCGCTCGCCGATCTTGTCGATGTGCTTGAACGCGATCGACTCGAGCCAGTCGATCCCAATGTGGATGTTGGCGCTCGCCTCGGAGCGTCCAGGAAGCTGCAGATCCTTCCCCCGCGGGGCGCCGCTGCCGACGAAGACGGCGTCGAATCGATCCTCGAGGAGCGCCCCCATACTCGTGACCGGAGAGCTGTAGCGAACATCGACCCCCATGCCCAAGATGGCATCGCACTCTTCCTCGAGGACCTTCTCGGGGAGGCGAAAGGAGGGGATGTTGGTGCGCATCAGGCCCCCGGGCCTGTTCTGCTTCTCGAACAGCACCACGTCGTAGCCCAGGGGCATCAGGTCGTTGGCCACGGTCAGGGATGCGGGACCGGCCCCAATCAGGGCGACGCGCTTTCCGTTCTTCTGGGCCGGAGCCTTGGGCAGGAGATGGCCGATCTCGCCTTTGAGGTCGGCGGCCACCCGCTTGAGCCGGCAGATGGCTACGGGCTTGTCGCCCTCCAGCCGCCCTCGCCGGCAGGCGGGCTCGCAGGGACGATCGCAGGTACGTCCCAGGATGCCAGGGAAGACGTTGGACTCCCGATTCAGCATGTAGGCGTCGGTGTAGCGCCCTTGGGCAATCAAACGGATGTATTCCGGCACGTTGGTGTGCGCCGGACAGGCCCACTGGCAGTCGACGACCTTGTGGTAGTAGTCGGGATTTCGGGTATCGGTCGGTTTCACAAGGGGATGATCAGGTAAGATGGGCATCGGTTCAAGCCGATCCGCAAGGATCCCACAGTTTCTGGACGAGTTTGCCTTGGCAGCCCTGCACCGCGAGGGCTTCCGAGCCCTCGCACCGCTCGGTGCGCACTCTCTAAACCCGCGTCCCATGGATCTTTCGGCGCACGACGATTCGGAGTAGGCTGGTACTCCCACTGCTTCACGGGAGGTGACCGATTTTCGATCCCAGGACCGTCACCGGATATGGCACGTCTTCCGGAGATGCCGGGATGGGCTCGCTCGTCGGCGTATCCGCCGGCGGGATGCTCGGGCATTACCTCGTCGTGCGCGAGCTCGGCCGTGGGGGGATGGGCATCGTCTACCTGGCGCGCGATACCCGCCTCGAGCGCGACGTTGCCCTGAAGGTCATCCCCGAGTCGGTGGCTTCGGATCCGGCTCGCCTCGCCCGTCTCCGCCGCGAAGCCAAGCTCCTCGCCTCCATGAACCATCCCAACATCGCCACCATCCACGGACTCGAGGAAATCGGGGACGGTCGGCAGGCCATCATCATGGAGCTGGTGGAAGGCGAGACGCTGGACGCCCGGCTTCGTCGCGAGCCCATGGCGTGGGATGACGCTCTTGCCGTCTGCGATCAGCTCGCGCTGGCCGTTGGCCAAGCGCACGAGCGTGGGATCGTCCATCGGGATCTGAAGCCCCGGAACACGATCTTGAGTCCGAGCGGTGTCGTGAAAGTCCTGGACTTCGGGTTGGCCAGCCGAACAGAGCGTGGCGCCCTGGAGGACGAAAGCCTTCTGTTCGCGGGAACCCCGGGCTACATGAGCCCGGAGCAGGCAAGCGGACAGCCGGTCGATCGTCGGACCGACGTGTTCGCGTTCGGTTGCATTCTCTTCGAGTGTCTCACCGGCCGACGCGCGTTCCACCGGACGGCTCCGGAGGCAAGGATCACGGACATGCCGGAGCCGGATCCTGATTGGTCCGCCTGGCCCCCGGACGTACCGGAACCCGTGCGGGATTTGACGCGGCGGTGCCTCGAGCCGGACCGCGAGCATCGATGGAGCGATTTGCGCTCTGCACGCGAGGTCTTACGGTCGGCGCGAGGACTGACAGTGCCGTCCGCTCCGACGATTGTCGGCCTGACGCAGCCTACGACGACCTTCATTGGGCGCTCGCGCGAAGTCGCCGACGTGGAACAGGCGCTGCGGCGCGTCAGCCTCCTGACCTTGACGGGGCCGGGCGGCTGCGGCAAGACGCGCCTGGCACAGGAGGTCGTACGTCGCGTGGTCCCGAGCTTCCCGAACGGCGCCGCCTTCGTCGATCTGGCTCCAATTCCGGATGGTGAGCGCGTTCCACTCGAGGTGGCCACCACGCTGGGCGTTCGGGGGCGACATGGGACATCGCTCACCGACACGCTTGCGGCGTATCTGCAGGAGAAGCGCTTCCTCTTGGTCCTCGACAACTGCGAGCACGTCCTGGGTGCCTGCTCGGACCTAGCGGCACGCCTCCGGACCGCCTGTCCGGGGCTGCGCATTCTCGCTACGAGCCGCGAGAGTCTCGCATCGCCGGGAGAACAGGAGCTTCCGCTTTCGCCGCTCGGGCTCATGCCGGAGGGAGTCGGTGCGGCTTCGAGCGAAGCCGTCCAGCTCTTCGTGGAGCGGGCGAAGCTGGTCCAGCCCGGGTTCGAAATCACAGAGGAGAACGTCTCCGCGGTCGCCGGAATCTGTCGACAGGTCGATGGAATTCCGCTCGGGATCGAGCTCGCCGCCGCGCGCGTGAAGATTCTCGCTCCGGAGCAGATCTGGGCGAAGCTCCAGACCAGCCTGCGTCTCCTGGCCGCTCCGACGTCGGACTCTTCCCGGCACCAGGGGCTCGAGGCGGCGATCGCCTGGAGCTACGGCCAACTGGCGGAACGGCAGCGCAAGATGTTCCGGGCGCTATCCGTGTTCTCCGGAGGGTGGACGCTCGAGGCCGCCGAAGCGATCCTCGGGACCGCCCCGGACTCGTTCGATACTCTGGAGGACCTCACGCAGCTCGTGAACAAGTCGCTCGTGACCGTGGATCACCCGACTCCCAGCGAAGTCCGGTACCGGATGCTCGAGACAATCCGACAGTTCGCGACCGAAGAGCTTCGGCGGGCGGGAGAAGAGGAGGCGATCCGGACGCGACATGTGAACCACTATCTCGAAACCGTCGAGGCAGCCGCGCCTCACCTCGTCGGCTCCGAGCCCTTCGGGTGGTTCGCGCGGCTGGAAGCGGATCGCGAGAATTTCCTCGCGGCGGTGCGATACTGCGAAGGCATGTCCGACGGTGTCGAGAAAGCCTTCCGAATCATCGGAGGCCTGGATCGATTCTGGGTGCGGCGAGGACACTTCGGTCTGGGGCACACCGCACTGGAACGCGCGTTCGCGATGCCCGGGGCCGAGGCGAAGACCGTCCATCGTGCGTCCGTGCTATGCACCGCCGGATTCATCGCAAACGTTCGGGGCGATCCGCGAAGCGTGCCCTTCCTGGAGGAGAGCCTGGCCCTGTCCCGGGCGCTGGAACACAAGCCGATCGCCATGCGCGCGTTGAACAGTCTCGGCGTTTGCGCCATCGACCGTGGCGACTATTCGGTCGCGGAGGCCTTCCTTCGGGAGAGTCTCGATCTGAGCCGGGAGATCGAGGATACCCGGGGCGTCGCGAACGCTCTGGGAAATCTCGGGGCTCTGGCCTTTGTCACCAAGGACTATGAGCGTGCGCGCGCCCTCTTCCAGGAGGCCGTCGAGACGTTTCGGCTTGTCGGCGAGATCGGTGGGGCGGTGACCTATCTGGGAGGCATCAGCCGCTCGTCCCTGTTCGTGGGAGACGTCGAGACGGCTCGTGGCGCGCTCGTACAGTCGGCTTCCATGATCGAGAAGCTGGGGGACAAGAGAAACGGCGCCACGGCCCTCCTGACGGCGGGACTCCTGGCAGTCCGGATGAAGAATCACCGATGGGGAGCGCAGCTCTTGGCGGCCGGGGAATCGCTCCGCGCGACCTTCGCGGCGACGGGCGCTCTTCTCGCACCGTCGGACAAGGCCCTTCGGGACGAGGCGGTTGCCGAGATTCGCAAGGCCCTTGGTGAGGCCGGATTCGATCAGGCATGGGCCGAGGGGCATGCGCTTGACTTCCAGGGGGCTCTGCGCGCTGTATTCGAATTCGCATCTTCGCCGCCGGCCGCACGAACGACCCCTCCGCCGGACCAGTCCTAGTTTGAGCTCAGCTGTTCCGATCCGTTCTCGCTCGAGAATTCGGTCCCGCGGGTTCTCCACGAGTTCGAGCAGGAGCATTCGACGCCCGTGGCCGGGCGAGTACACAAGTAAACTGATTCCCAACCGGTTACAGCCTTAGAATCGAGTAGTCCACGACAAGCGACTCGAATACAGGGGCGCATGAGCGAAACGAACCGTGAAGGGAACGATAGCGCGGCCATCGTGGACGCCATTCGACGCGAGCTCTCGCTCGGAGTCGGCCTCAAGCGTTTCGCGAGCGGCTCCGTCCCGGTGTTTGCCGTTGGGGACGAGCATGTCGTGAAACTGTTCCCGCCGGAGGAACGCTCGTTCTTCCATACCGAACGGGCGGCGCTAACGCATCTCGACAGCCTCCTCCCAATCCCGACACCTCGCGTCATCGCGGCGGGCGAGCGCGGCCAGTGGTATTACATCGTGATGACGCGTCTGTCGGGATGCTCGCTGGCCGAGACATGGCCTGCGATCGAAAGCCACGACCGCTTTCAACTGATGCGCGAGATGGGTGCGGCGCTCGCCGCGCTGCACGCGACCTCGACGGACGAACTCGCACCTCTGGCTGTCGACTGGCCACGATTCATGGACGCACAGCGGGCCTCCTGCCGCGACCGCCAGCTTGCGAGGGGCCTGGCGGCTCCGTGGGTGGATGCCGTGGGGGCCTTTTTGGAGCGCTGGGCTCCCACCGACGACGGGACGCGAGTCTTGCTTCATACGGAGGTGATGCGAGAGCACCTCTTGGTCGAGCACCGAGACGAGGCCTGGCGCATCAGCGGCCTCATCGACTTCGAGCCGGCGATGCTCGGTGCCCGCGAGTACGAATGGGCGGCCGTCGGCATCTTCCTGACGTGTGCCGAGCCGGGGCTCCTCGGAGCCCTGCTCGAAGCCTACGGCGCAGAGGTAGACGACGAACTCCCGCTGCGAACGATGGCCTATGTGCTTCTCCACCGGTACAGCAACCTGCGTTGGTATCTGGAACGCCTCCCGGTCCTGGACGAAGTTGGCGATCTCGAGTCGTTGGCGCGCAGGTGGTTTACTCCTTAGCGCCGGGAGCCGGCCTGGGACCCCTCGGAGCGTCGCAGATGGATTTCCCCGATTGCGTCCGCCGCCAACCACGCTATACTCAATCACTTGCGGGGGCGGCATAGCCAAGTGGCTAAGGCGACGGTCTGCAAAACCGTTATCCCGGGTTCAAATCCCGGTGCCGCCTCCATATCTACACTGGATCTCCCTTTAGCTGAGGCTCTCACTGTGGCTCTTTGAGCGCGGGATCGTACTAGGGCCCTTGGAGTCCGAAGCTCCACTTCAGACGGACAAGTCCCTCCCCGATGCCGAGGAGGGGTACAGAGGTTGGGGTCCTGATGCTCCGCGTTACGATCGCTTTTCTCTTCGTTACTGTCTTCCTTCTCGTCGAAGCGACCTCTGTAGCTGCGACCTACTGGTCGGCCCCGATCAATGCCACTCCTGAGGATGGAAGGACCGAACTGGCGCCGCACGTTGCGCTAGCTCCCGATGGGTCGGCATGGATGGTCTGGGGGGGGCGGGCGGTCGTCTCACGCTGGAATGGCGACGCTTGGGATCCTCCCATCCCTCTGGGAGCGGACGAGGAGCGAGTCGCGAACGTCTGGCCCGACATCGGGTGCGCCCGGGACGGATCGATCTGGGTGATATGGGATTCAGTGAAGCGACTCAGCTCGTATTACGACGAGACCCGTGGCCTGGTGTCCCGTTGGGATGGTGCTGAATGGTCGGTTCCAGAAACTCTGTGGGTGAGTTCAGGGCAATCATACGACTACCGGATTGC
>DASTBC010000136.1 GCA_035712245.1 Candidatus Eisenbacteria bacterium | reverse complement strand
GTAGATCGCGCCCGTGTTGTTGAGCCGCTGCAGCGGAACCACGACCTCGAGCGTGCCGTCGCCGTCCAGGTCCGCGGCCACGCTCGGGAGGCTCCGGATGCGCCCCGTGAGCGTCTTCGGCCATCCCGCCAGGTTTCGATCGAAGACGATCGTGAGGGTCATCACGCTGTCGGCGGCGCTGATCCCGGTCACCGAGATCCCGGTCCGCTCGTCGGGGTACGCGGCGGTCGAGGGGCTCGTGTCCGGCGTGAACCGGTCCCGCCATCCCGCCCGGAAGACATCGTCCGGGCTCCCCGCGTTGGAGGCGCTCGGCGGCTGGTCGAGGTCCTGGACGCCGTCCGCTTCCTCGACATCGACTCCCTTGCGGGTCGCGTCCGCGTTCACCGTGTTGCTGCGGATCCCCGCCTCGATCTTGGAGTCGTCGATGTGATAGATGAGGATCCCCGAGCCCTCGACATACGTTCCCGCGTCGCACGAGTCGGGATCGGGAGGCGTGAGATGCGCGGGAAGGAAGAAGTCGTACTCGGCGCCGGCGAAGGAGTCCTGGTAGTAGTCGAAGCAGCCGTCGCCGTCCACGTCGTCGAAGGAGAACGTTCCGTTCCGGTCGGGATCGTGATCCCGGTTCTCGATCAGGAAGTACTCGGACTGCGTGATCGGGATCTGGAGCGCGCGCGGGGCGGCCGAGACCGCGCCCGAGAGACGGGACACGCTGTAGGGTCCGTCCGCGACGATGCGCTGAGGCGCGAGGAACCCGAGCCAGAGCTTCGTCCATGCGCTCGGTCCCGAAGGAACGAAGCCGTTCGCGTTCCACACGCCGCCTCCCATGATGCACCAGGCCCCGACTCCTTGCGAGGATCCGCCCTCGTCGCCGTCCGTGTCGTAGAGGTCGGGCATCGAGATCTGGCCCTGGAGCCGGCCGAGCTGGTGGCCGAACTCGTGCACGAGCACTCCCTGGAGCCCGAACGAGAACGTGTCCTGGCTCTCGCGCTCGGGCACCTCGACCGCCTCCGCGATCATGCGCACGACGCCCGGGGAGATCGTGTCGTTGGTCGCGATGCCGATGCGGCCGAGCCCGCTCGTGTCGGGGAGAATGGCTTCGAAGTCGTCGGGGGTCACGAACGCGGACCAGATCTGCCCGCGGCTGTCGTCGAAGATGTCCGCTTCCTGCCCGGCGCCCGCGTGGAAGAGGATCAGGCTCTGCACCGGCCTGAAGTCCACCGTCGGATCGGCCGCCTGGACGGCGTCGCGAACGAGGTGAACGACCCGCTCCTGGAAGAGGGCGTCGTCTCCGTAGTAGGCCATGGGCCGGGGCAGGGTGAAGACCGAGTCGTGGAGCGTGGACTGGAGCACCACCTGCCCGTCGGAGACCTGGTTCCAGTACTGGCCCATGAAGAGGAGCTGGCGCTCGTAGTACGTGGTCGAGGACTCGATCGGCGTGTCACTGAAGGCGACCCGAATCGCGAGGACCTGGAAGGTCGCGGCGCCGAGCGACGGCGCTCGCGCGGCGCGCCGGAACGGCGGCGGCGCCTCGGGCTCCAACCGGCTGGACCGGACGACATGGGGCGCCTGGGGTCCCTTCTTGCCGGGAACCGGGGGAGAGGCCGCGCAGACGGCGGCGGCGATGAGCGTGAGGAGGAGGACCGGACTGAGCGGTGCGGGCCGGTGCTCGAGACGTCGCACCGGTAGAGTCTAGCAGATCAGCCGCGCTGGCGTCCCCGGCCGTGATCGCGCGTCCAGCCGGGGCGTTCGACCTCTCGGTTCCGTTCGTTTCCTCGGTTCTGCTCGACCTTCTTCTCCTGGTTCGAGCGCTCGCGCGCGGAGGACTCGTCCTGCTCGCGACGCGCGGGCTCGGTGCGGCGTGGTTCTTCCTTGCGGCGCACCTGTTCCTCGCGGCGCCGCTCTTCCTGGCGCCGGTCGTCCTCGGCGCGCTGTTCCCGCGCCCAGCGGCGGTGCTCTTCCTGCCGGCGCTCCAGCTCCGCTCGCCGCTCCTGCTCGCGGGATTCGTCCGCGCCGCTCCGATCGCGGCTCCGGGCGTCGTCCGACCGCTTCCTCCCGGTATCCTCGCGGGCGCGGCCCTTCGTCGCATCGTCCGGCTCGCGCGAGCGCTCGCGGCTCTCGCTCTTGGGAGGGCTCGAGGGCTTCTCCTTCTCGCGCGTGGATCGCGGCGCCACACGCGGGTCATCGCCCTTCGGACGCCGCTCGCCGCCGCGCGCCTTTCCGCTCCCCACGTCGGGAACACGCTCGCGAAGTCGGATGATCTCGTCCCGTCCCTGCCAGAGGCGCCCCGGACGGGCGCGCCGGAGGTCCTGGAACTCGGGAGGGAGCTGGCGCTTCTGCGTGGACTGGCGGTCGCGCGTCGTGCGCGGGGTTCCCTGAACGACGAACCGCGTGCGCAGGGTGGCGGCGCCGTCCAGCGACGACCACCGGCGGTTCTTCCACTCGGCATAGCGGTCGGGAGCGCCCGGGCGCACGTAGTAGTAGTAGCGCGGACGGACCACGCCGACCCGCGGCCGCGCGTAGCGCACCCAGGTCGCGTCGATACGGATGTCCATGACGGAGCAATGGGCCACGTAGGGGTCGAACATCGGATAGGCCGCGTAGTGGCAGTCGGCGCAGACGTAGCGCGGGTACTCGACCCGCTGGTGGATGTAGAAGAAGGTCTCGGTGACGTCCGAGTCGTCGGCGAACTCGGGAGCGATGATCCGCTGGTTCAGCCGTTCGATCCCGACGTAGGGATCGCCCACGATCTGGCCGGACTCGAGCTCGTCATCGGAGCGCACCTCGTCCGGATCGCCGCCGCGCAGGAACCACGGGAGATCGCGGAACGGATGCCGGCTTGTGACCGCCACGACGAACTCCATGCCGGGAGGACCGTCGGCGACGAGGTCGTAGGGGTCGTGGCGCGCCGGGATGCGATAGGTCCGCCCCGCTTCCACGCGGAGGGGATCCGACGGCCCGTAGGGATACACGAGGTGGATGAACCCCTCGGTATCGATGTTGTAGACGAGCACGTAGGCGTCTGAATTCGTCCGGAAGAAGATGCGCATGCTCTCACCCGAACGATAGACCCCGCCCTCCTCGCGGTTCACCCACACGTCGACGGCGATCTCGGGTGACGAGGCTTGCGCCGGAACGGCGTCGACGTTCTCGGCCTCGGAGGCGGCGGCCCCGGCCCCGGCGGGCACTTGCGTGACCGCGCGCGCCGCGGCGGGCGCGAGGAAAAGGAACGAGGCGGCCGCCACGAGGGCGGCCGCCGGGTGAGCCTGGGAACGGCCCGGGTTCACGGGGCCGGCCTCACGAGCTCCGGATTGTCGGGGTCGATCTGATACGCCCAGTCGATGAGCATTCCCGTCGCGCTCCGCGAGTTCACTTCGAACTTGGCATAGTGGTTGTCGCGCGTGAGCAGGATGTAGCTGTGCCCCGGAATCGCCTCCACGACGCCGTCGTCGGACCAGCCGGCGGGCGGCGCGTAGTCGACGTCCACGAGAGGCACGTAGCCCGCGTCCTGGATCCGCGTGTCGGTCGGCACGAAGATCAGATAATGGCCGTCCTGGAACGCATAGTAAACATCGGTCGCGGGGTCGGCCGACGGCCGCCTCGTCTGGGCCGAGAAATCCCACCCGCTCGTCGCGTCCGTGGTGTTCGCGTCCGTGAGCGTCACGTTGAAGCCTTCCGGCCGCGGCGTGTCGAACGCGTTCTCGTAGCTCAGCTCGGGGCTCTCCTGGCCCGCTTCGTCCACCGCGGCGACGGCGTAGAAGTACGTCTCCCCGTTCACGACGTCCTGGTCCACGAACTCGTTGTCCGTGCTCGTGCCGATCAGGGTGAACGTCCCCGTGGGCTCCCCGTTGCGGTAGATCTTGTAGTGGTCGATGTCGGTCTCCTGGTTGTGACGCCAGACGATCGTCACCTCCCCGTCACCCGTGATGCTGCGGACTCCTTCCACGACGAAGGGTGGCGGATCGGGCACGACGAGGTTCTCGTCGTCATCACATCCAGAAACGGCAAGAGCCCCCACGAACGCGAGGGCAAATCCCCAGAAGCGAATCACGGACCCCACCTCCTAGCGATGCTTGGCCGGTTGCTCGTCGAAGTTCATGGCGATGTCCCGTCCTACCGCAACCGATATGCCACGGTTCGAGAAGTCGACACCACTCGCGCAATCGATTGGAGCCGAGAGGATTATGGTGTTTCCGATGGCGACGCAAGGAGGGCGGGAACGATGTGGAACCAAGACACTGTGACTGGCTGGCGACAGAGTTGAGGCCCGCGGGCGAGGACGGAAGCTGCGGCGACGGAGGGCGGCGGAGCGGAGGCGGCGGTATTGCAGGGCGTCGAAAGGCGGGGCCCCCAAAGAGAGGCCCCAGCCCCCTCGACACCAAAAAATTGAGCCCCGGCCTTGCCAGCTTTCTGCGGGTAACATCGCGTCCACCGAGGCCGGTGCTCGATTTGGCGACTTACCCATGGGCTAATGCTGGCTAGGCCCGCAGGCTCTTTGGAGGTCCCCCCCTCCGGTTGTTTGCTATTGCAGCCCGCATGCCATGAACGTCTGAGTTCCTCAGAACCGCGAAGCAGGACCGCAACAATCTACCATCCAATGACTTACAACCCCTTCGAGGTCCCGGGTTCCTGGTGACCGGTGTCACCCAGAACCGACCCGAAATGCGGTCGATTTAATAGTCGCGAGGAGCGAATGGCGTAACTAGCTGCTGCGTAAGCAGCTTGGGTATATAAAAAGCCTTTATAAGAGGATTTAAGGCTTTTGCCGGACGGCGGTGCGGCGATCGAGGCGGAAGAGCTTGATCTTCTGAAGCAGGGTCGGATACGAGAGCGAGAGCTCCTTCGCGGCCTGGAGCTTGTTCCAGTTGTGGCGTTCGAGCGCCTGGGCGATCAGCCGGCGCTCGACCTTGGCGACCTCGGCCCTGAGGGTGGACGGGGCGTCGCTCCCGTTCTCCTCGTCCGCCTTGAGAAGCTCCCGCGGCAGGAGCCCGAGCGACAGCGTGTCGCCATCGTTCGCCATGACCACCATCCGCTTCACGACCTTCTCCAGCTCGCGCACGTTGCCGCGCCACTTGAGCCCGGCCAGGCAGGAGACGAGGTCCTGCTCGACGCCCTTGATCTCCTTCCCCATCTCGGCGGAGAAGCGGCGGGCGTAGTGCTCGATCAGCATCGGGACGTCCTCCGGGCGCTCGCGGAGCGGCGGAACCCGGAAGCAGATGTCGTTCAGCCGGTAGTAGAGATCCTCGAGGAACTCCCCTCGCGCGATCCGGGCCTTGAGATTCACGTTCGTCGCGCAGAGGACGCGCACGTCCACCTTGGTCGATTTGTTCCCGCCCACCGGGCGGACCTCGCGGTTGTCGAGCACGTGGAGGAGCTTCCCCTGGATGGTGATCGTGGTCTTGTCGATCTCGTCCAGGAAGAGCGTCCCGCCGTTCGCCTCGACGAAGAGTCCGACCTTCTCGCGCGCGGCTCCGGTGAAGGCGCCCTGCACGTGCCCGAAGAGCTCGCTCTCGAGGAGCTGCTCGGGCAGCGCGGCGCAGTTGACCTGGATCAGGGGCTTCGTCGCGCGGGCGCTGGACGAATGAATGGCGCGGGCGAGGAGTCCCTTCCCGCTCCCGGTCTCGCCCTCGATCAGGATCGTCGCGTCGCTCGGGCCCACGCGCTCGAGGAGCGAGAGGATCTCGAGGAGCTCGGGGCTGCGCGTCACGATGCCGTGGTCGTTCGCGGAGCCGAGGAGCCGTCCCCGGAGCGCCGTGTTCTCGCGCGCGAGCCGCTGCCGCTGGAGCTCGAGGATCGAAACCGCGACATGGTTCGCGAGCACGGCCATGAGGTTGATCTCGCGCTGCTTGAACGCGCCGAGCGGACCGTCCTCGGGACGATCGAGGTAGAGATAGCCGGGTAGCCCCGACGGAAGCGAGAGCGGCATGATCGCGACGCTCGTGCGCGGTCCCATGTGGGTCGCGCCCGGCAGGTCACGGAAGCGCCCGTCCGCGCCGGCGCGGCTCGTGACGACGGGGGCGGAGGCGAGCCGGGCGGCGCCGATCCGGCGCTCGAGCTCCGTGAGGAGGTCTTGCGCCACGCGGAAGGACATGCCGACGGTCGCCACGACCTCGATCCCGCCGTGCGCGGCCGGAGCGGCCACGCAGCCGCGCGCCGCGGAGACGCGGCGCGACGTGATCGCGAGGACCTCCTGGACGGCGGCCTCGGAATCGCGTCCGCGGAGGACGCTGCGGATCTCCTCGAACGCGGCGAACTCGTTGCTTTGAGCCGAGGTTCCTTCGATCAGCCCTTGCTCGATCTCGCTCCGGAACTCCTCGATCTCGCGGGAGAGCGCGGGATCCTCCTCGGGCGAGAGGAGCGACGAGGCGTGATCGAGATGGAGCACCGCCTCGTCGACGAGGCCGCGCAGGAGCTCGCTACGGCTCAGCTCGAAGAGCGCGCGAGCCGCGAGCGCCGGCAGGTTCAAGCTCTCGTACGCGGCCACGGCACGGCGCAGGAACGACACCGATTCGTCGAGGGTCCCGCGCGACTTGCCCCGACGCGCGCGCTTCCTCCACGAGAGCCCCGCGGCCAGGTTGAGCCGCGCCAGCTCGTACCGCTTCCCGATCGCGAGGAGGATGCGGCTCGCCTCGCCGAGGCGGTCCTGCGCGGTCGAGAGCTCGCCCGACTCCGCGGCGACGAGACCGAGGAGGCGAAGCGAGCACGCCTCCTCGATCCGGTCGCCGAGCCGGCGGGCGATCAGGAGCGCGCGCTCGCCGTGCCGCTGCGCCAGCTCGGGCTCGCCCAGGCGCAGCACCACGTCGCCGAGCCGGCGCACCAGCTCCACCGTGAGATCGGAATCGGGCGCGACCTGATCCGCCATGAGGATTCCGGTCTCGTACTCCGCGCGAGCCTCGTTCAGGAGATCGCGATCGGCATAGAGATCGCCCAGCCCCTCGCGCGCGAGGATCGTCTCGCGCGGGAATCCGCGCTCCACCGCGATCGCCAGCGCCTGCCGGAGCAGGTTCTCGGCCGTCGCGAAGTCGCGGCGCTTGCGGCGCAGGGCGCCCATGCAGAAGAGCGCGCGCGCCTTCCCCGCCGCGTTCCCCACCTCGGTGTTCATCTGCAGGGCGCGCCGGTAATGGTCCTCGGCGAGATCCCACTCGCCCATCTTCTCGTGGACGATCCCGAGGTTGTGCACGTAGGTGGCCGAGTCGTGGAAGAGGCCGGAGCGCTCGGCGATGCGGAGCGCCTGCTCGAGGAACCGAGCGGCTTCCTTGAAGCGGCAGTGATTCTTGTGGAGGAGCCCGAGGCTGTTGTACGCGGACGCCATGCCCGCGTCGTAGCCCGCGCGGCGATACGTCGCGATGGCGCTCTCGAAGTACTCCCGCGCCGAGTTCCAGTCCCCGGTCCGGAGCGCGATCACCCCGAAGATCATCTCGGTTCGTCCGATGTCGAGATTGAGGGTGGTGTCGCGGAGGAGACGGTAGGCGAGCGAGGCGGCGCGCTGCGCGGGACGGTAGCTGCCCCGCTCGAAGAGGAGCAAGGCGAGGCTCGCCGCCAATCTCCCGGCCTGCTCGCGCGTGACGTGGGGCCGGAGCCGCCGGTGCAGGTCGTGGAGCGCGTCCACGGCCTCGTTCAGATCGCCCCGGTGCCGGAGGCACTCGACGATCTGGGTGCCTACGCGGAGGAGGTTCTCCGCATTCTTCGAGCCGTTCCCGTTCCCATTGCCGTTCGACTCCGAGTCGAGCGCGCGGCGATAGTACTCGAGCGCGACGACGTAGTTGTCGGCGGCGTAGTAGAGGTCACCGAGCTCCTGGGCCTTGTGCTCCCCATACGTGCCCGCGTCGGACGGCCGCGGGAGAGGGATCCCAGCGCTCCGGTTCGGAATGCCCGATCGATCTTTCGGGACAAGCCCGTCCATCCGGCCCTCGTTCGATTGAACTGCTTGGGTACGGCCCGGCCATACGACCGGACCGTACCTGGTCTGGTCCGCGTCCTACCAGTACAGACGCGAGCCGTAGCCCAGCCACATCATCCGGAGGTACTCCAGCATCGAGCTCCACACGGACCCGCCGCTCACCTTCGTCGTGCTCGTCGTCGCGGTGCGATCCACCTGGATCGACCCCGCTTTGACCACGACTCCGTCGCCATCGCCCTTCGGACCGTCAGGTGCGTCCGGGTCGGGGAAGTTTTCCCAGCCGATTGGCTTGGCGAACACGGGAGGTGAAACGGCCGGCATCATGCAGAGCATGGCGAGCAGGAGACTGAGCCCGATGACGCGGCGTGAGACCAGGACCCTCATTCCAATGCTCCTTCGACGAAATGGCGGACCCGGCAACCAAACCACTTCGTTCTGGCGGTGTCCGGCAGCTCGTCGTCGCGCGTCGTGGTTCGCGGCGGGGTACCGCGAACAGGAGGGATGCCCATGCGGGCAGGCGCTCGTCGACGAAGACTGCCGCTGATGAAGGAGAATACGTGCGAAGGATGGCGAACGTCAAGCAAATAGTCGGCTTGGACAGGTGGCCAGATCCGGCCAGGGCGGGTTCGCGGCCGGGCGCCGGGCCGGGCAAGGCTCCGCGCGGGTTCGGCGGGGCCCGATCAGGCTCCCGCGGCCTGGCCCGCTCCCCGGAATGCCTTTCGGGCCTCGCTCAGGACGAGCCCGTACCGGAGCCCCCGGGTGGAGACGTAGATCCCCGGCAGGTCGAACCGGTCGGCGAACTCGCTCAGGATGATCGCGCCCGCCGGGATGATGTCGGCACGCCCCCGGCTCACTCCCGCCAGATCTCTTCTCTGGGCGAGTGGGATAGCGCACAAGTGCTTGGAAATGGAGTCGATGCGGGCCCGCGAGAGGTGGTGGTTCTCGATCCGGGAGGGATCGTACTTGACGAGGTTCAGATCGAGCGCGCCGAACGCGGTCACGGTGCCCCCGACCCCGATCGCCCGGCTCATGCCGCCGGGCTCGAACGAGGCGAGCTTGTCGCGGAACACCTCTCGAACGTGACCCCGTACCGACTCCAGCTCCTCGCCCTTCGGCGGATCGGCGTGGATCAGGCGCTCCGTGAGCCGGACGCATCCCAGCTCCAGGCTGATGACCTGCGTCCCTGTTTCCCCTTCACCCGAAATGACTTCCGTGCTCCCGCCCCCGATGTCGACCACGATCGATCGGCCCGGCTGGGGAGCCAGCCCGCTCAGGACGGCCAAGAAGACGAGCCGCGCCTCTTCCTCTCCCGTCAACACCTCGACGGGATAGCCCACGCGATCGGAGAATCGAGCGGCGATCTCGCTGCCGTTGGCGGCGACGCGGAAGGCGTTCGTGCCGGCCACGCGGATGCGGCTCGCGCCGCTGTATTCCGCCTCGTGGACGAAACGCTCGAGGCACTCGAGAGTCCGGGAGGCCGCGACCTCGTCGATGGAGCCGGTGCGGTCGAGGCCTTCTCCCAGGCGGGAGATCTCGCCCATGCGGTGGGCAGTCCGCAGGCGTTCCCTCTCGTCGACGTCCGCGACGAGGAGCCGCACGGAGTTGGTGCCGATGTCGACGGCACCGATTCTGACGGTGGCCTCTGAGGAGTGTGAAACGGCGGTCGCCCCCCCACTGAGGCGTGAACGCGCGCGGGACCCTTGTTGACTCCGCGATGGCCTCAACCGTAGCATACGAAATGCTCTTTGTAAAGACGGAAACCGTTATCCCATCGTAAAATGCCAGCCATGACCCTCCATGAGCCCAAGGAGGCCCTGATCGGCCTCTCCGAGCCCGAGCTGGAGCGGCTGCTCCTCTCCTGGGGTGAGAAGTCGTTCCGCGGAAGACAGATCGCCGGCTGGATCTACTCCCAGGGGGCGCTCGACTTCGAGCGGATGACCAACCTGCCCGCGTCGCTCCGCGGCCGGCTCCGCGAGAGCTTCGAGGTGGCGACGCTCGTCGAGCGCGGCCGCCGGGAGACCACGGACCGCGGCACCCGGAAGATCGCCTTCGGGCTCCGCGACGGCGGTGTGGTCGAGTCCGTGTTCATGAGCACGCCGCGCCGGTACACGTTCTGCCTCTCGAGCCAGCACGGGTGCGGGTTCGCTTGCCGCTTCTGCGCCACGGGACGGATGGGCCGGGGGCGGAACCTGAGCGCGGGCGAGATCGTGGAGCAGGCGGTGCGCCTCCGGAGCGAGCTGCCGGAGGGGGTCCATGACTTCAACGTCGTGATGATGGGCATGGGCGAGCCGCTCGAGAATTACGAGGCGGTGATGCAGGCGCTGGGGCTCATGAGCGCTCCGCACGGAATGAAGGTTCCCCCGCGGCGGATCACGATCTCGACCGTGGGCATGGTCCCGCAAATCCTGCGGCTCGCGGACGAGCGCCATCGCTACCGCCTCGCGATCTCGCTCCACGCCGCGACCGACGACCTTCGTTCGAAGCTCATGCCGGTGAACCGACGGTTCCCGCTCGAGTCGCTGATCCGCGCGGTGCGCCACCACGTCGAGAAGGTGGGCGAGCGGGTCTCGTTCGAGTACATCCTCATCGAGGAGATCAACGACACCATCGGCGACGCGGTGAAGCTCGCGCGGCTCGTCGGGTCGCTCCCCTGCCGGGTCAATCTGATCCCCTACAATCCGATCGGCCCCGGCCGGTTCCGCCGTCCCGCCCCGGAGCGGATCCAGCGGTTCGTGGACTACCTCGCCCCGCGGGTTCCCGCGGTGACGGTGCGCTACTCCCAGGGTGTGGACATCGGCGCGGCCTGCGGCCAGCTCGCGGGCGAGACCGAAGGCGGCGCGGCATAGCGGGCGCGCGGCACCCATGATGGGCACCCTACGGGGCCGCCTCCTCGCGCTCTTCTTCGTCGTCGCGCTCGTCCCGTCGCTCGGGCTCACCTGGTTCGTCACGCAGTACCTCGCTCGGAGCCTCTCCGCGCTCAAGAATCCGGAGACGGAGCGCGCCCTCTCCCAGTCGCTCGAGGTGATTCGCGGCGGGATCGAGCGGCTCGCGAGCGACGCGAGACAGCACGCCGACGTGCTGGCGCTGGATCCGGAGACGCGACGGCTCGTGACCGCCGGGAATTTCGCGGACCTGGAGCGCACGCTTCGCGACGAGGCGCGGGGCCGCGGCCTCGACTACGTGGCGGTCTACCGCGTCGGAGACACGGCGGAGCGGCTCTTCGGCGCCAGGCTCGGCCCGAGGATCACGCTCCCCCAGCCGGAGCTCGAGTCGATCCGCCGGGCGCTCGCGGAAGGGGGCCTCGTCTCCGGTGACGACGCGCCACGGCAGGTGAGCGGCGTCGCGTCCGTGGACGCGAGCCACGTGATCCTCGCGGGCTATCAGCTCGATCCCGAGATCAGCTCCGAGATCATGGCCCTCCAGAAGAACCTCTCCATGTACCGGCGACTGGGTGTCTACACCTGGCTCTCCCAGCGGAGTCTCTGGATCTTCGCCGCGCTCTGGAGCCTCGTGCTCGGAATCGTGAGCTTCGCGCTCGCGTACATCGTCTCGCGCAGCGTGGCGCGCCCCGTCCTCGACCTCCAGACCGCGATGGAGAAGGTGTCGCAAGGGGATCTCGCGCATCGCGTGACCCCGTCCGGAACGCGCGAGGTGCGCTATCTCGCCACCTCGTTCAACCGGATGGTGGACGAGATCCGGACGTCGCGCCGCGCGCTCCTGCGCGCCGAGCGGCTCGCCGCCTGGCGCGAGGTGGCGCGCGCCGTGGCGCACGAGATCCGCAACCCGCTCACGCCGATCCAGTTCGCGCTCCAGAGGCTGCGCGAGGAGGCGCGGCGCCCCGAGCTGCCGCGTCCCGAGGTGGTCGCCGAGAACGCCGACTCGATCCTTCGCGAGGTGCGCTCGCTCCAGGAGTTCGCCACGTCGTTCTCCGCGGTGGCGCAGCTCCCCGAGCCGAAGTTCGCGCCGACGGACCTCGGCGATCTGGTGGAGGACGCGGCTCGGCTCTACCGGGGATCGTCGCCGATCGAATTCCGCGTTGAGGTGGAGCGACCCGTTCCCTTAGCCTGGGCCGACGCGGGCCAGATCCAGCGCGTCATCGTCAATCTGATCAAGAACGCGACCGAGGCGCTCGGAGACAAGGGAGTGGTCACGCTGCGCGTGCGCGCGGAGGACGGAAAGGGCACGGGCCTGGTCCTCGAGGTCGAGGACACGGGCCCGGGAATGGACCCCGCGACCCTCGAGCGCGCCGTGCATCCGGGCTTCACCACCAAGTCGACGGGAAGCGGACTGGGACTCACCCTGGTCCAGCGCATCGTGGAGCAGCACGGAGGCCACTTCGGAATGGAATCGAGCCCCGGCCTGGGAACGCGCGCCTGGCTCTCGCTCGTCGCCGCCACGGACCGCGAGCCGGAGGAGGCGTGAACGGGCCCAAGACGCGCGTCCTCGTCGTGGACGACGAGCCCTCCGTCCTCCTCGAGACGTCCGCGAGCCTGAAGCGTCACTACGACGTGCTCACCGCGCCGAACGCGGACGAGGCGGAGCGCCTCCTGTCCAAGGAGCGCGTGGGACTCCTGATCACCGACCTTCGCCTGCCCGGAAAGGACGGCCTCGCGCTTCTCGAGAGCGCGAAGGCCTCGCATCCGGATCTTCCCGTGGTGGTCATGTCGGGACACGGCACGATCGAGGAGGCGGTGAAGGCGATCCGGCTCGGGGCCGCGGACTTCGTGGAGAAGCCGTTCGGCCCGGACCGGCTCCTCGTCACCGTCGAGCGCGCCCTCGAGCTGAAGGCGCTCCAGCGGGAGAACGAGCGCCTCCGAGCGCAGGCGGGCGGCGACGAGATGGTCGGGAAGAGCGGGGCCCTCGAGCACGTCCGCGCGGAGATCGCGAAGGTCGCGCGCACCGACGCCAAGGTGCTCATCACGGGCGAGAGCGGCGCGGGCAAGGAGCTCATCGCGCGGGCCATCCATCGCGGGAGCGCCCGCGCGCGCGGTCCGTTCGAGAAGCTGAACTGCGCCGCGCTCCCCAAGGATCTCGTCGAGAGCGAGCTCTTCGGGTACGAGAAGGGCGCGTTCACGGGCGCCACGCAGATGAAGCGAGGACGCCTCGAGGCCGCCGACCAGGGGACGCTCTTCCTCGACGAGGTCGGCGACATGAGTCTCGAGACGCAGGCCAAGTTCCTTCGGGCGATCGAGACCGGCGAGATCGAGCGGCTCGGGAGCACGCGCACGATCTCGGTGGACACCCGCATCGTGGCCGCGACCAACAAGGATCTCCCCGCCGAGATCGAGGCCGGCCGGTTCCGCGAGGATCTTTTCTACCGGCTGAACGTCGTCCCCGTCCATCTGCCTCCGCTCCGCCAGAGGCCCGAGGACATTCCGCTCCTCATCGCGCACTTCGCCGAGCGCTTCTGCAAGGAGCACGGGCGTCCCGCGCGCCTCTTCACCCGGGAAGCGCTGGACCGTCTCACGAAGTACGGCTGGCCCGGCAACGTCCGCGAGCTGAAGAACCTGGTCGAGCGGCTCCTCATCATGACCGAGGGGGAGACGATCGGCCTCGCGGAGGTGGAGGAGGTGCTTCCCGCCGACGCGGACGAGGGCCCGCCCAGCGAGATCAAGGCGGCGCGCGACAAGGCGGAGCGGGACACGATCCTCGCCACGCTGAAGCAGTGCCAGTGGAACGTCACCGAGGCGTCGCGCCGGCTCGGCATGGATCGAGGGTACCTGCACCGGAAGATCAAGAGATACGGACTCGTGCGCGAGTGATATCGCGGCGCCCATCCATGCGCCGCCCGCAGGCGGCGCGACTCCCGGCGTCGCTCGTCGCGTGGGTGTTGCTTGTCACCGGGTGGTTGCAGGCCAGCCCCGCCCAACTCTTCGCCCAGCCCGCCGACTCGACCGCCGCACTCACGCCCGCGCCCCCGCCGGCTCCGGCGCCAACCTTCCAGTCCACGGACTGGGAAACCCTCGCCACGATCCCCGACGAGGCGCGTCTCAACCCCATCTACAACTTCCGCTACAACCGCGTCGACGGCCCGACCCCGACGGCCGGGCTCGCGGTGCGCATGGACCGCACGCCCGATCCGCTCGTCTACGTCAAGGCCACGTACGCGTTCTCGCGCGAGCGGCTCCTCCTCGAGGGCGGGCTGGAAGCGCCGCTCGGCGATCCCGTGCGGTTCCGCGCCGGGGGCGCCGCGTACCGCCGCACCGCCACCGAGGACGCGTGGATCGTGGACGAGGTCGAGAACACGATCTTCGCGCTCCTGGCGCGCACCGACTACCGCGACTACTACGAGTCCGAGGGATTCGAGGTCCGGGCGATCTGGGAGCCCGGGTACGATGTCTCGGTCCGCGCGGACGTGCGCGTGGAAGAACAGCGCTCCCTCCCCAATGAGGCCAACGTCTCCCTCTTCGGCGCCGACGACCGGTTCCGCGAGAATCCGGCCGTCGACGAGGGACAGGACGGCGTCCTCTCGGGGACGGTCCGGATCGGCCCCGCGTCGATTCCGTCGGACGGCGGCACGCGCGGATCGCTCACCTACGAGCGCGCGGGCGACCCCGTGCACGGCGACTTCGAGTACGGCAGGGTTCGCGGAACGGCGGCCACGCGGATCCGGCTCTCCCGGAAACAGGACGCGCGCGCCCGGCTCGTGGGGGGCTCGACCCTGACGGGGACGCTCCCCTCGCAGAAGGTGTGGGACCTGGGCGGCATCAGCACGCTCCGCGGCCAGGACTTCAAGCGGTACTCCGGGGACCAGTTCCTCCTCGCCAACGCCGAGTACTACCTGCTCGCGCGGAAGAACGTCTGGGCCTTCGGGTTCCTGGACTGGGGCATGGCGTGGTTCGGCAAGGACAATCTCTCCCGCCAACAGTTCGTCCTCGACGGCGGTATTGGGGTGCGTATCGCGGAGGGACCCCTCGCGGTCACGGCCGCGCGAAACCTGCAGCGCTCCGACGCGGCCATCCGGGTGGGAGTCCGCCTCGGAGGCACGTTCTAGATGATGAAGCCACGCTCCTCATCCCGCCGGATCCGAACCATCGGACTCGCGCTCGCCGCGCTTCTCCTCCTTCCCGTGCCCGTACGCGCGGACGACATGGAGATCGCCGTCGGTCCGGTCGAGATCGTGGCCGGCGCCGTCTGCGTCACGTATCGCGTGGACCGGCCGTTCACGCCGCGACTCACGGAGACGCTCGAGCTCGGGATGCCGGCAACGGTGTCGTTCGAGGTGGGTCTCTGGAAACGGCGGGCATTCTGGTTCGACAAGCTCGTGCTCGCGATCAAGAGCGAGCACAAGGTGGTGTACGACGAGTGGGCGAAGTCCTACCGGATCCGCACGGGCGCGAGTCCGCCCCGTTCGAGCGCCGTCGCGTCCCTCGAGGCCGTCCGCGGGGCCCTCTTCCAGGCGTACCGGCTCCCCGTGGCCTCGGTGGCCGCCCTGGACACCTCCGGCTCGTACTATGTCTCCGTGAGGGCCACCATCCGGCCGGTCGCGGCCGAGGACATCGGGGAGATCGAGGACTGGCTCGCCGGAGAGTCCCCGGGGCCCGAGGGCGAGGCGCGCGGCGTGCCGGGCTACCTCATGGATCTCGCGGTCAACCTCTCCGGTCTCGGGGACCGCACCGACCTCGAGAAGAGCGAGCGCTTCCGCCCCGCCCGTCTCGCCGCGGCGCCTCCGTTCGCGAGGCCCTGATCTAGGGAGCGTCCGAGGAGCCGTCCGGCGGCGCGCCGGGCGGCCGGGCCTGCCCTGGCGGGGCCACCGTGCCCTGCCCTCCCGTGGGGTGGGGCTCGCCTCCCACGGTCTTCGACGTGCCGCGGACGAGGTCCGCTTCCGTGGCCGACGATTCCGTGCCGACGACGACCTTGGCCTCGACACCGCCGCCCCGCGACGGCGGCCACCACTGCGACCCCAGGGCTCCCTCGCCCCGGGGACCCGAGGCGAAGCGCGTCATGACCATCGCGCCGAACCCGGCGATCGTCAGGATGACGGCGAGCGCGCCCGCCGCGATGCCGAGCGCGATCGCGATGGGATGGAACACCACGAACCCGACGAGGCTGATCAGCTTCCCGGCGATCTGGATCACCGCGAGCAGCGCGGCGCCGACGAGGATCGCGAGGAGCGGCTTCCGCCCGCGCTCCGAATCGCGGCCGAGCACGCGCTGTCCCAGGAACATCGCCCCGTTCAGGAAGCCCAGGAACGCCGCGACGAGGAGGGCGAGCACCAGGCCGATGATGCCGAGCACCATGGCGACGAGGAGCAGGATCGCGACCGGGATCCCGATGATCGTGATCGCGAGGATCGCGACGGCGATCGCCGTGACCAGGACGATCGTGATGATCCCGGCGGGGAGCGCCACCAGGGACCCCGCGAATCCCGCGAGCCCCCACAGGAACGAGCGTCCGAACTGCCGGTACATCACGTCCGCGGCGTAGACCATCCGGTCCCTCGCGAGGAGGAGCGCGACCCACGCGAAGAACACGGTGAGGGCGAGCTTCACCAGGGCCTGGAAGATCCAGAACCCGGTCCCCATCGCGCCGAAGAAGCCGACCATCGGCCAGAAACGGTCGTCCCGCTCGAACGGCGTCCCGAGCGACACGTTGCTCCCCGACACGGTGCCGGAGTCGCTCGTGCTCACGCCGCCGCCCATCGACACGGCGTCTCCTTCCACGACACCGTTCCCGCGCACGTCGACCGTGCCGCCGACCGAGACGCAGTCTCCCTTCACACGGCCGTAGACGATCACGTTCCCGCCGATCGCGACGACGTCGCCGTCGATCACCTTGTCCGCGGGGATCGTGATGTCCTCTCCGAACCGAACGATCGCGTTGTCGCCCGCGTCGTAGTCGATGTCCGGAGGCTCGGGGACGTCCGGCACGCCGGGTCCGCCCGGCACGTCCGGCGGCTGGGGGACCTGCGCCTTCGCCGCCTTGTGCGCCTTCTCCGCGATCTGGCGCTGGCGCTCCTCCTCGGTCCGGACCGTCCGGCCATCTTCCACCACCCGGACGCGGAACCCGCCCGACGTATCGGGGGCCGTGGTTCCGCGCGAGCCCGACTGGCCGGCCGCGCGGCCGGCGGTGAGGGCGAGCAGCGTCAGGAGCATGAGCCCGGCGATGGGAATCAGGACAGGGGTCGCGGAGATCCGCGTCCCCACTTTAGAGCGAGAGACACGCATGTCCGACACCTCCTTCACGGGTGCGAGAGGGACGCAGCACGAAGTACAGGGCCACGCCGAGCGTGATGGTCACGAGGAGCGCGCCCTGGGCCTGCGGGGTCTGGAGCGTGATCCAGAGCGCGCGCGGGACGGCCTCGAGCGTCTGGACGGCGGTGACGATCCGTCGCGCGATCGGCTCCCACACGGCGGCCTCGAGCGCGGCCCCCTTGGTCAGGGCCACGATGCCGTCGAGCACGGCGCGGAACGCGACGAGGGGCCACGTGGTCGGATCGGGGAGCCCCCATTGCCTCGCGATCGATGGCAGCGCGACCACCACGCCGACCGTGAGCGCGAAGGAAAGCGCGCCCGCGGCGGCGAGCCCGCGGGAGAGGATCCGCTTCGCCCGCGTGCGCCCCGTCACCGCTCCGAGGACGCGCGCCTCGAGCCACGCGGGGGCCTCGATGCGCGGGAGCTCGGCGAGGCGGGCGGCGATCACGTCGTACGCCTGGAGTCTCGCACGGCACGAGCGGCACGCGCCGAGATGCGCCTCCAGGGCGCGCGCCACGGCGGGATGGAGCGCGCCGTCACGGTACGCGATCAGCTCGGGCTCGCAGGTCTCGCAGGTCAGGTTCGTCTTCACGTGGTCCCTCTCGCGATCAGCTTTCTTCGAATCATCTCGTGCGCGCGGTGGAGCCGCACCTTCACGGTTCCGAGCGGCACGCCCATCGTCTCGGCGATCTCCTCGTACGAGAGCTCCTCGCGGTAGCGCAGGTACAGGATCGCGCGGTAGTGCTCCGGCAGCTCCTCGACGAGCCCCTCGAAGCGCGCGTCGGACCGGCCGATCCGGAGTCCCTCGTCGGGCCCTGGCCCCGGATCGGCGGGCTCGATCGCGGGCCCGTCGTCGTCGGCCAGGTCCTCCAGCGCGACCGGCCGCCGCTTCCTGCGGCGAATCGAGTCGAGCGCGAGGTTCGACGCGATCTTGAAGAGCCAGGTCCGGAACGGCCTCGCCGGGTCGTAGCTCTGGAGCGAGCGCAGGACCCGGATGAACGTCTCCTGCGCGACCTCCGCGGCGTCCTCGGCGTTACCGGTGATCCTCCACGCCAGGTTCATCACCGCCCCCTGGTATTGCCGGACCAGCTCCCGGTACGCGCGCTCGTCGCGCGCCAGGCATCTCCGGATCAGGTCCCGATCGTCGGATTGCACGCTAGGCTCGCCGGCTCACGGGACCGTCGATCTCTCTACGTCGAAGCGGGTGGCCAAGTTTCGAAGGTTCGCGAGGCCTCCGGTGACGGGGGTGGACCCGGGGTCCAGGGCAGGCACTTGGGCGGGCACGCTAGAAGCCTCCTCGGGGGCGCGTCAAGGCTTTTCCCTTGCCTTCCGGCCGTGCAAAGCCTAGCGTGCGTTCACGCTATGACGGAAATCGAATCGGTGTTCGCGAGGGAGATCCTGGACTCCCGGGGCCAGCCGACGGTCGAGGTGGACGTCGTGCTCGCCGGGGGCGCTATGGGCCGCGCGGCGGTTCCCTCCGGAGCCTCGACCGGTTCGCGCGAGGCGCTCGAGCTCCGGGACGGCGACGCCAAGCGCTACCTGGGAAAAGGTGCTTCCCGGGCGGTCCAGGCGGTCAACGAGACGATCTCGGGACGCCTCGTCGGCGAGGACGCCGCGGATCAGGCGGCGATCGACCGGCTCCTGATCGATCTGGACGGCACCCCCAGCAAGAAGAACCTCGGCGCGAACGCGATCCTCGGCGTGTCCATGGCCTGCGCCAAGGCCGCGGCCGACGCGCACGCGCTCCCGCTCTACCGCTACCTCGGCGGCGCGAACGCGAGAACGCTCCCCGTTCCCATGATGAACGTCGTGAACGGAGGCGCGCACGCGGACAACAATCTCGACATCCAGGAGTTCATGATCGTTCCCGTCGGGCTTCCGTCCTTCGCGGAAGCGCTCCGCGCGGGAGCCGAGGTCTTCCACACGCTGAAGAAGATCTTGAAGGAGAAGGGGCTCGTCACCGCGGTCGGTGACGAGGGGGGCTTCGCGCCGAACCTCGAGCGGAACTCCGAGGCGCTCGACCTGATCCTGCGCGCGATCGAGAAGGCGGGGTACCGGCCCGGAGAGCAGATCGCGCTCGCGCTCGACGTGGCGTCTTCCGAGCTCTACGACACCGGCCGCTACGGGCTCGACGGGAAGAAGGGGCTCGACTCCGACGCGATGATCGAATACCTGGGAGGCCTCGTCGCGAAGTATCCGATCGTCTCGATCGAGGACGGGATCGCCGAGGCCGACTGGGAGGGGTGGAAGCGGATGACCGCGGCGCTCGGCGCTTCGACGCAGCTCGTGGGAGACGACGTCTTCGTGACGAATCCGGAGATCCTCCGCCGCGGCATCGACGATGGCGTGGCGAACTCGATCCTGGTCAAGCTGAACCAGATCGGCACCATGACGGAGACGCTCGACGCGATCGAGATGGCGAAGCGCGCGGCGTACACCACGGTCATCTCGCACCGCTCGGGCGAGACCGAGGACGTGACGATCGCCGACCTCGCGGTGGCCGTGAACGCGGGGCAGATCAAGACCGGCTCCCTCTCCCGCACCGACCGGACCGCGAAGTACAACCAGCTCCTCCGGATCGAGGAGCGACTCGCCGACGAGGCCGTCTATCCCGGCGCCGCCGCCTTCCGCCGCGCGCGCGCGGGGGAGGCCGTCCCGTCGTGATGCGCCCGGCGTATCAGAGCCCGGCCTCCCCGCCGGCCAGGCGATTCCTGAGACGCCGGCCTCCGGAGAGCCCGGAGCGGCGCAAGGCGCTCGTCGCGGCCGCGCTCCTCGGAGCGGCGTTCCTCGTCTACACGTTCGTGCTGAGCGACACCGGACTCCTGCGCATCCTGGCCATCCGCCACGAGACCGAGGAGCTACGAGCGCAGAAGATCGATCTGGCCGTCCGCGTGCACCAGCTGGAAGAGCGACGGAAGGCGCAGGCCGCGGATCCGCTCCTCGAGGAGCGCGTCGCGCGCGAGCGGTTCCACCTCGTGCGCGAGGGCGAGACGCTCTACCGGTATCAGGAGCCGGAAGAGACCGCGCGCTGAAGGCCAAGGTCCACAGGGCCCTCACGGTCCTCTCGCGCCGTCTCCTCCCACCGTCCCTCCGCTACTACTCGCAGGCCGGCGAGGACCGCCTCCTCCGCGCGCTCTTCCCGTCCGACCGCGGCTTCTACGTCGACGTCGGCGCGTACGATCCGACCGAGCTCAGCAACACGCGCCACTTCTACGACCGGGGATGGTCGGGCATCGACATCGAGCCGATCCCGGCGCGGGCGGACCGCTTCCGCGCGCTTCGTCCCCGCGACGTGACCTTGAACGTCGGCGTGGCGGGGACGCGCGGGACGCTCACGTTCTACGAAATGGAACCGCCCACGCTCTCCACCTTCCGTCGCGAGGAGGCGGAGCGGTGCGCCGCGTTCCCCGGGCACCGGATCGCGAGGACGCACGAGATCCCGGTCCTTCCGCTTCGCGACATCCTCGGGGAGCACGCCGGCGGGAGGAGGATCGACTTCCTCTCGATCGACACGGAGGGACTGGAGGACGAGGTGATCCGGAGCAACGACTGGGAGCGGTTCCGTCCGGTCGTGCTCCTCATCGAGTATCGCGTCTATCACCCCCGGGGACTGGAGGGATCGTCTCCCAAGACCTGGGAGCCGTACCTCATCGAGCGCGGCTACCGGTTCGCGTGCGCGAACGACGTGAACGCGCTCTACGTCCGCCGCGAGGACGAGGCGCTTCTCGCGCGGCTTCCGAAGGCTCTCACGTCCAGCCGGGAAACTTCATGCGCCGGAGGAGATCGGTGAAGCGGGGATCGGCACGGAGCGGATCGAACCTCGGGGCCACGTAGAGGAACACCATCCCCCGGTCCCGCGAGTGGAACGCGCGGTTCAGGAGCTCGAAGGCGCGGTTCGCGTTCCCCAGTCCGGCATACACGGCGGCCAGGGAGTACGGCGACACGAAGCGATCTCTCGCCTCCGCTTCCTCCAGCTCCTCCAGAAGGACCCATGCTTCCTCCTTCCTTCCCGACACCGCGTACGCGTGCGCGAGGAGTGAGGTCGCGTAGAGATCGTCCGAGAGCGCGGCGCCCTTCCGAAATTCGGCAATCGCCTCGTCGTAGCGCCCGAGCTGCTCGAACGCTCCGCCCATGCTCCGGTGCGCCGGGGCGAACGAGGGATCGAGATCGAGCGTCCTGCGCTGCTGCTCCACGGCTTCCTCGTAGCGCCGTCCGTAGAAGTACGCCGCGCCGAGGGTCATGTTGATCGCGAGATGGAGCGGATCCAGCTCGGCCGCGCGGCGCGCGCTCGCGATCGCGTCCTCCGATCGTCCCATCGCCATGAGGAAGTCGGAGTACCAGTGGTGGGCCCCGGCGAGATTCGGATCGAGGTCGAGCGCGCGGCGGAACTCCGCCTCGGCGCCGGGCCAGTCCCAGAGGTGGCTCTGGAGAACGCCTCCCCACGCGACGTGCGCCTCCGGGAGGGACTCGTCCAGCTCGAGGGCGCGGGTCACGGCGGCGCGCGCGAGCGAGAACGCCTCACCGGGCGGGAGGAAGCTGTAGGAGCCCAGCGTGTCGTAGGCCTGGGCCAGTCCCGCATAGGCGGGGGCGTACGCGGGATCGCGGTCGATCGCTTCCTGGAAGTGCTCGATCCCGCGCCGGATGCCGTCCGCGCTCCGCCGGTTCCAGTGATAGCGGCCGCGGAGATAGGACTCATAGGCCCGCGGGTCCACCCGACGCTCGCGCGAGAGCTTCTTCTGGACCTGGGGCTCGATGCGAACCCGGATCTCCCCCGCGATCGCGGCCGCGACTTCTCCCTGCAGCCCGAGCACGTCCCGGAGATCGCGCTCGTAGGCGCGCGCCCAGAGATGGCGGTCGGTCGTCGCGTCGATGAGCTGCGCCGTGATACGAACGCGGTCCCCAAATCGGGCGACCGTTCCTTCCACGACGGCGTCCACCTGGAGCTCCCGGGCGATCTCGGGGAGCGGCTTGCTCGTGCCCTTGTACCGCATCGCCGACGTGCGGGAGACCACCCGGAGGTCGGCGATCTGGGCGAGGTCCGTGATCAGCGCCTCGGTCATGCCGTCGGCGAAGTACTCCTGCTCGGGATCGCCGGAGAGATGGACGAGCGGGAGCACGACGAGGGAGCGGATGCGGCCGGGCGCGGCGAGGCCCGGAGCGGCGGCACCGCCGACGTCCGCTTTGCGCGGCGGCTCTCCCGGGGCCTGCGCGCGGATCGCACGGAGCCGCTCGACGATGGTCCCCGCCTTGGCGGGCCGGCGGGCGGGGTCCTTCTCGAGGAGCTCGGCCACGAGAGCGGAGAACCCCGGAGGAACCGGCCTGCCGAAGGTCTCGACCCGCGGCGCGGGACGGTGGAGGACCTCGTTCATGAGCGCGGTGGCCGCGGTCGCCGTGAACGGGAGGCGACCCGCCGCCATCTCGAAGAGGATCGCGCCCAGCGCGTAGTGGTCGGCCCGCTGGTCCACGCTCCCGGCCATGAGCTGCTCGGGCGCCATGTAGGCGATCGTCCCCACGACGACTCCCGCCTCGGTGATGGAGTGGGTCTCGGCGGGGACCGTGTGGCACGGGGCGAGGAGGGCGAGCCCGAAGTCGAGGAGCTTCAGGCCTCCGCGCGACGTGATCATGACGTTCGCGGGCTTCAGGTCGCGATGGACCACGCCTTCCTCGTGGGCGGCGGCGAGCGCGTCGGCCATCTCGATTCCGATCCGGAGCAGCTCGTCCGCGGGGAGCGGTCCCTCGCGCAGGACCTGGTCGAGGCGCTTTCCGTCGACCAGCTCCAGCACCAGGAAGTCGGTCCCGTTCTCCGAGTCGAAGTCGAGCACGGTGTTGATCGACGGGTGGCTGAGGCGCGAGAGCGCGCTCGCCTCGCGGCGGAACCGCTTGCGGGCTTCCTCGTCCTCGCGGACGGCGGAACGCAGGACCTTGACCGCCACGTCGCGTTCCAGGCGCTCGTCCCTGGCGCGGTACACGGTCCCCATCCCGCCCTCGCCGAGACGCTCGAGCAGGCGGTACCGCGAGATTCGTCGCTCGTTCACCGTGACTCCGATCCGGGGGGCGTCGTTCGATCCTCTAGGGTTGAGATGCCGGGATCCGGCCGAAACTTCAACGGAATCTCCGGTTACGGGAACGCCTCCAAGAGGGCGTCAGAAAGACCTTTACAGGGCGCGCCCGATCGCACAGTATCACGTCGCGGGGTGGAGCAGCCTGGTAGCTCGTCGGGCTCATAACCCGAAGGTCAGAGGTTCAAATCCTCTCCCCGCAACCATTCATCTCCCAGGGCCGGGCACCCACCCGGCCCTTCTTCGTTCCTGCCGTGCGCCTTCGAATCTCCTGCTTGCATTCCGTCTCATGTCCGCTCGTACAATTGAAGGAGCGGGGGCGCCCGGGTGGTGGGGCCGGGTTTGCGCTTCCGTTTCCAAATCCTCCATCCGTACTCGGAGATCTGCGCCTATGAACCCACCGCCGAGCGCGACCGCCGCCGTTCCTGCCCTCCGCGAGGAGGAATCCACTCTCGACCTTCGTGAGCTCCTGGCCGGCCTCGAGGCCGTCCGCGACGGGGACTTCTCCGTCCGGATTCCGAGCGGGCATACGGGTCTCGCCGGGAAGCTCGCCGACACCTTCAACGACATCGTCGCCAGCAACCGCCGCATGGCCCTCGAGCTGGAGCGCGTGGGACAGGTCCTGGGCCGCGACGGCCGCACCCGCCAGCGGGTGACGCTCCTCCGGAGCGACGGCTCCTGGGGCGAGATGCAGGGATCGATCAACTCCCTGATCGACGACCTCCTCTGGCCGACCCGCGAGGTCACGAACGCGATCTCCGCCGTGGCCCGGGGGGACCTCGTCCAGAGCGTCCGCCTCGACGTGGACGGACGTCCCCTGAAGGGCGAGTTCCTCCGCTCGGCCACGATCGTGAACAAGATGATCCAGCAGCTCGCCGTCTTCTCCTCCGAGGTCACCCGCGTCGTGCGCGAGGTGGGCTCCGACGGGAAGCTGGGCGGGCAGGCGCGCGTCCCCGGGGTCGCCGGCACGTGGAAGGACCTCACGGACAGCGTGAATTCCATGGCCAACAACCTCACCGCCCAGGTCCGGAACATCGCGGACGTGACCATCGCGGTGGCGAGCGGCGACCTCTCGAAGAAGATCACGGTCGACGTGCGGGGCGAGATCCTCCAGCTCAAGGAGGCCATCAACACGATGGTCGACCAGCTCCGCTCCTTCGCCTCCGAGGTGACGCGCGTCGCACGCGAGGTCGGAACCGAAGGAAAGCTCGGCGGCCAGGCCATCGTCCCCGGCGTGGCCGGCACGTGGAAGGATCTCACCGACTCGGTGAACTTCATGGCCAACAACCTGACGGCCCAGGTCCGGAACATCGCGGACGTCACGACGGCCGTCGCCCGAGGCGACCTCTCGAGGAAGATCACGGTCGACGTGCGCGGCGAGATCCTCGAGCTCAAGAACACGATCAACACGATGGTGGACCAGCTCAACTCCTTCGCGTCCGAGGTGACCCGCGTGGCGCGCGAGGTCGGAACCGAGGGACGGCTCGGCGGCCAGGCGCAGGTGCCCGACGTGGCCGGCACGTGGAAGGACCTCACCGACAACGTGAATTTCATGGCGTCGAACCTCACGGCGCAGGTGCGGAACATCGCCGAGGTATCGACCGCCATCGCGAACGGCGACCTCTCGAAGAAGATCACCGTGAACGTCTCGGGCGAGATCCTCCAGCTCAAGGAGACCATCAACACGATGGTCGACCAGCTCCGCTCGTTCGCGGGCGAGGTGACCCGCGTGGCGCGCGAGGTCGGAACGGAGGGGCGTCTGGGCGGCCAGGCCACCGTGACCGGCGTCGCCGGAACGTGGAAGGACCTCACGGACAGCGTGAACTCGATGGCGAACAACCTGACCACCCAGGTCCGGAACATCGCCGAGGTGGCGACCGCGATCGCGACCGGCGACCTCTCGAAGAAGATCACGGTCGACGTCTCGGGCGAGATCCTGCAGCTCAAGGAGACCATCAACACGATGGTCGACCAGCTGAACGCGTTCGCGGGCGAGGTGACGCGCGTGGCGCGCGAGGTCGGCACCGAGGGCAAGCTCGGCGGCCAGGCGCAGGTGCCGGGGGTCGCGGGCACGTGGAAGGGCCTCACCGACAACGTGAACTCCATGGCGTCGAACCTCACGGCGCAGGTGCGGAACATCGCCGAGGTGACCACGGCGGTGGCGCGAGGGGATCTCTCCCGGAAGATCACCGTGGACGTGAAGGGCGAGATCCTCGAGCTCAAGAACACGATCAACACGATGGTCGACCAGCTGAACGCGTTCGCGGGCGAGGTGACGCGCGTCGCGCGCGAGGTCGGGACCGACGGGAAGCTCGGGGGCCAGGCGGTCGTGCCGGGCGTCGCGGGAACGTGGAAGGACCTCACCGACTCCGTCAACTCGATGGCCGACAACCTGACCGCCCAGGTCCGGAACATCGCCGAGGTCGCGACCGCCATCGCGAACGGCGACCTCTCGAAGAAGATCACCGTCGACGTGCGCGGCGAGATCCTCCTCCTCAAGGAGACGCTGAACACGATGGTGGAGCAGCTGCGTTCCTTCGCGGCCGAGGTGACGCGCGTGGCGCGCGAGGTCGGGACAGACGGGCGGCTCGGCGGACAGGCGGTGGTGGCGGGCGTGGGCGGCACGTGGAAGGACCTCACGGACAACGTGAACCTCCTCGCCGCGAACCTCACCACCCAGGTCCGGAACATCGCCGAGGTGACGACGGCCGTGGCCCGGGGAGACCTCTCCCGGAAGATCACGGTCGACGTGAAGGGCGAGATCCTCGAGCTCAAGAACACGATCAACACGATGGTGGACCAGCTGAACGCGTTCGCCGCCGAGGTGACGCGCGTCGCGCGCGAGGTCGGCACCGACGGCAAGCTCGGAGGCCAGGCCGTCGTGCCGGGCGTCGCGGGCACCTGGAAGGATCTCACCGACACGGTCAACGTCATGGCCGCGAACCTCACGGAGCAGGTGCGAGGCATCGTGAAGGTCGTGACCGCCGTCGCGAACGGCGACATGAAGCAGAACCTCACCGTGCAGGCGAAGGGCGAGGTCGCGGCGCTCGCCGAGACCATCAACAACATGACCGTGACGCTCGCGACCTTCGCGGACCAGGTGACCACCGTGGCGCGCGAGGTGGGCGTGGAAGGGCGTCTCGGCGGCCAGGCGAACGTGCCCGGCGCGGCCGGCACGTGGAAGGACCTCACGGGGAACGTGAACCTGCTCGCGGCGAATCTCACGACGCAGGTGCGCGCCATCGCCGACGTGGCCACGGCCGTGACCCAGGGAGACCTCACCCGGTCGATCCAGGTCGACGCGCGCGGCGAGGTCGCGGAGCTCAAGGACTCGATCAACACGATGATCCGCAACCTGAAGCTCACCACCGGACAGAATCGCGAGCAGGACTGGCTCAAGACGAACCTGGCGCGGTTCACCGGAATGCTCCAGGGGCAGCGGGACCTCGGCACCGTGGGCCGGATGCTCCTCTCCGAGCTCGTCCCCCTCGTCGACGCGCACCAGGGCGTGATCTACCAGATGGACACCGAGGAGACGCCTCGGCTCCGGATGCTCGCGAGCTACGGGAACCTCGCCGAGAACGGCTACCCCGAGGAAGTCGCGCTGGGCGAAGGATTCGTCGGCCAGTGCGCGCTCGACCGGCGCCGCATCCTGGTCACGAACATCCCCGGCGACACGGTCCCGATCGGCACCGCGCTCTTCCAGGCGCTCCCGCGCAGCGTCGTCGTGTTCCCCATCATCTTCGAGGGCGAGATCCGGGCCGTGCTCGGCCTGGCCTCGCTCCAGGACTTCGCCCCCGCGCACCTCGGCTTCCTGGACCAGCTCACCGCCAGCGTGGGCATCGTGTTCAACTCGATCGAGGCCACGATGCAGACCGAGGGGCTCCTGAAGCAGTCCCAGCAGCTCGCGAGCGAGCTCCAGTTCCGCCAGAAGGAGCTCCAGCAGACGAACGAGCAGCTCGCGCTCAAAGCGCAGCAGCTCGCGGAGCAGAACGTCGAGGTGGAGCGCAAGAACCAGGAGATCGAGCAGGCGCGCCGCGCCCTCGAGGAGAAGGCGAGCGAGCTCGCGCTCACGTCCAAGTACAAGTCCGAGTTCCTCGCGAACATGTCGCACGAGCTCCGAACGCCGCTCAACAGCATCCTCATCCTGGGCCAGCAGCTCGGGGACAACCCGGACGGGAATCTCTCGCCGAAGCAGGTCGAGTTCGCGCGCAGCATTCACGGCGCCGGGACGGATCTCCTCAACCTGATCACGGACATCCTCGACCTCTCCAAGATCGAGTCCGGGACGGTCACGGTGGACGCGGAGGAGATCTACTTCACCACCCTGCTCGAGACGGTGCGGCGCACCTTCCGGCACGAGGCCGAGAATCGCAAGCTCACCTTCGACGTGCAGGTCGATCCGCAGCTCGGCGGGACGATGGTCACCGATCCGAAGCGCCTCCAGCAGGTGCTCAAGAACCTCCTCTCGAACGCGTTCAAGTTCACGGAGCACGGCGGCGTTCGGCTGAACGTCGCGGTGGCGGCGGGAGGCTGGAGCATGGAGAACCTGACCCTGCGCAACGCGCCGGCCGTGGTCTCGTTCGAGGTCTCGGACACCGGCGTGGGCATCCCGCCCGAGAAGCAGAAGATCATCTTCGAGGCGTTCCAGCAGGCCGACGCGAGCACGAGCCGGAAGTACGGCGGCACGGGGCTGGGGCTCGCGATCAGCCGCGAGCTGGCCCACCTCCTAGGCGGGGAGATCCAGCTCCGAAGCACGCCCGGACGAGGGAGCACGTTCACGCTCTACCTGCCGGTGGCCTACGCCGGTCCGTCGGTCACTCCGGAGGAAGAGGACGGCGACGGAGCCCGCCACCTCACCCGCTATTCGTCGGTCCGCCTGCCGGAGCGGGCCGTGGAGAAGGTGCCGGACGATCGCGGCGGCATCGCTCCTGGCGATACCACGCTCCTCATCGTCGAGGACGATCCGCACTATGCCCGCGTGATCGTGGACCTCGCGCACGACATCGGGTTCAAGGTGCTCGTCGCCCAGCGCGGCCTCGACGCGCTGGAGCTCGCGCGGCAGTACCACCCGAGCGCCATATCGCTGGACGTGTTCCTGCCGGACATGCTCGGGTGGACGGTGCTGAGCCATCTGAAGCAGGACCCCGCCACCCGGCACATCCCCGTCCAGATCGTCACCCTGGACGAGGATCGCCAGCATGGGCTCGCGCGCGGAGCGTTCGCGTTCCTCACGAAGCCCACCTCGCCCGAGGGCCTCGAGGCGGCGCTCGCGCGGATCAAGGAGTACTCGGCGCCGCGGCGGAAGCGGCTCCTCGTCGTGGAGGACGATCCGCTCGAGCAGATCTCGATCGCGGCGCTCCTCGGGCACGACGACGTGGAGATCGAGTCGGCGACGACCGCGGCGGAAGCACTCCGGGCGCTTCGGAGCGAGCGGTTCGACTGTGCCGTGGTCGACCTCCGGCTCCCCGACATGTCGGGGCTCGAGATGCTGGAACAGCTCCGGGACGACCACGCGCTGGCCGGCCTCCCGGTGATCGTCTTCACCGGCAAGGAGCTGACGGCCGAGGAGGACGCGCAGCTCCACACGCTGGCGCGGAGCGTCGTCGTGAAGGGGGTCGAGTCCCCCGAGCGGCTCCTCGACGAGACGTCGCTCTTCCTTCACCGCGTGATCTCGGACATGCCCCAGGAGAAGCAGCGAATGCTCGACCGGCTCTACCGCACGGACGACGATCTCGTGGGACGGTCCGTGCTGGTGGTGGACGACGACGTCCGGAACATCTTCGCCCTGTCGAGCGCGCTCGAGCGGCGAGGCATGACGGTGCTCACCGCGAGCACCGGGCGCGAGGCGCTCGAGATCCTCGAGTCCACACCCGGCATCGCCATCGTGCTCATGGACGTCATGATGCCCGAGATGGACGGGTACCAGACCATGAACGCGATCCGCGGGAAATCCGAGTTCCGGCGGCTCCCCATCGTCGCGCTCACCGCGCGCGCGATGAAGGGAGACCGCGAGAAATGCCTCGAGGCGGGAGCGTCGGACTATCTCGCGAAGCCGGTGAACACGGAGCAGCTACTCTCCGTGCTCCGGTCCTGGCTGCACCGGTAGGGGGACGCGTGAGACCCGATCCCGTCAACATCCTGCTGGTCGACGACCAGCACGCCAAGCTCCTGACCTACGAGGCGATCCTCGCGCCGCTGGGGGAGAACCTGATCCAGGCGAGCTCGGGGAACGAGGCCCTGGAACGGCTCCTCAAGACGGAGATCGCCGTCGTCCTGATGGACGTGTCCATGCCGGACCTGGACGGGTTCGAGCTGGCGGCCATGATCCACGAGCATCCGCGCCACCGCCGGACGGCGATCATCTTCGTTTCCGCGATCCACGTGACCGACATGGACCGCCTGCGCGGGTACGAGGTGGGCGGCGTCGACTACGTGTCGGTTCCGATCGAGCCGGATCTCCTGCGCGCGCGCGTGAGCGTGTTCGCGGACCTCTACCGGAAGACGCAGCAGCTCGAGCACCTGAACGCGGAGCTGGAGCGCCGCGTGAGGGAGCGCACCGCCGCGCTGGAGTCCGCCGCCGCGCGGCTCCGCGAATCCGAGGACCTGCTGCGCGAGACCGACCGCCGGAAGGACGAGTTCCTCGCGATGCTCGCGCACGAGCTGCGGAACCCGCTGGCGCCCATCCGGAACTCGGTCGAGTACATGCGCTTGAAGGAGCGCGATCCGGAGCTCGACTGGAGCTACGACGTCATCGACCGCCAGGTGGACCATCTCACGAGACTGGTGGACGATCTCCTGGACGTGAGCCGGATCACGCGCGGAAAGCTCGAGATCCGCAGGAAGCGCGTCGACCTCTCCGAGATCGTGCGCGGAGCGCTGGAAGCGGTCCAGCCCCAGGTCACGCGCAAGGGGGTCCGCCTCCACGTGTCGATGCCCCCGGGACCCGTCACGCTCCATGCCGACGCGGTCCGGATGACCCAGGTCCTCCTGAACCTGCTCGACAACGCCGTGAAGTTCACGCCCGAGGGGAACACGATCTGGCTCACGGCGGAGCGGGAGGACGAGCGCCTCGTGATCCGCGTGAAGGACCAGGGGAAAGGCCTCGAGCCGGAGGACATACCGCAGCTCTTCCAGATGTTCTACCAGTCGCGGCACACGAAGACGCTGAGCGTCGGCGGGCTCGGAATCGGCCTCGCGCTCGTTCGCAGGCTGGTCGAGATGCACGGTGGAACGGTCGAGGCGCGGAGCGAGGGGGCCGGCATGGGAAGCGAGTTCGTGATCCGGCTCCCGCACGCCCCGGACCGGATCGAGGCGGGCGCTTCACCCGAGGTGGAGTCCGGCATCGCGGAGCCTCCGGCATCGCGCCGAATCCTGGTCGTGGACGACAACCTCGATTCGGCCGAGAGCCTGGCGCTCCTCCTGCGCCTCACCGGTCACGAGGTCCTGACGGTCCACGAGGGGCTCGCCGCGGTGGAGCGCGCCGAGTCCTGGGGCGCCGAGATCGTGCTCCTCGACATCGGCCTTCCCGATCTGGACGGCTACGAGGTCGCCTCGATGCTGAGGCAGCGCGCCAATGGCAAACGGCTCACGCTCATTGCCGTGACGGGATGGGGCCAGGACGCGGACCGCCGCCGCTCGCGCGAGGCGGGCTTCGACGCCCACCTCACGAAACCGATCGAGACGACCACGCTCCAGAAGCTGCTCGCGGCCATTCCGGCCGGGGACGCGGAAGTGGCCCAGCCGTAGGGAGCGGCGGTGTGTCGCGCGCGAGCGTCGGGCCGCCTCCCCGGCGCTACTTGGCTTGGGCGACCTGCGTGAGGTAGCGCGCGACCGCCGCGCCTTCGCGCTTCCGCAGCCCCAGGCAGTCGTTCCCCGACTCCAGCATTCGGGCGAGCTCGACCTCGGTTCCCGGCGGGCTGTGCTCGGGCATCGAGAAGAACTCCTTGGCCTTCGAGATTCGCCCCTCGTGGCAGCCTCCTCCCGCGTGCGGCAGGAACACGGCGTACACGGGCGGGATCTTCTTCACGATCTCGTCGTAGTGCGCGAGCGTCCAGTCGAACACCTGCTGCTGGTACGCGGGCGTCTCGGCCATGGACTGAGGGATGTCGAAGACCTCGTGCGGGCGCACCGGCGGGCTCAGCGCGTAGGCCAGCGCGCGCTCGCGCAGCGCCGCGTCGCGGAACGCTCCGAGCGCGTCGAGGAGCGGCCCGCGATCCGTGGGCGCCTGCGCGGCCTCGAAGCGTTTCCGGTACTCGTCGAAGAGCGCGGCGTCGCCGCGAATCGCGGAGAGCGGGATCACGGCTCCCACGAGCGACGGGTCGACCGACCCGCGGTCCGCGAGGAAGGATTTCGCGAGCCGCTCGGCGTGCGCGATCGCGGTCTCGTCCCTTCCCTCCCGCGCGAGCCACGTGAGGAGCTGGGGGCGAAGGATCGAGACGGCCGGCGCCTCGCCCGGAGCGGCGCGGTCCAGACCGAACCGCTTGGCCGCCGGCTCGAGCACCCGCCGGACGTAGGCCGCGTACTCGTCCTCGAGCGACTCCTCGACGAACGCGGCCTCGATCAGGCCGAGCGGGCCGCCGAGCGTGCCCACCACGCCCGGGTCCTCGTCGTTCCCGAACGCGGCCAGGAGCCGCATGTAGTCGTCACCTCGCAGCTCCCCGGCGCCCAGGAGCGCCGTCAGGTTCTGCACGAATCCGATCCGCTGCGCCGGGTCGAGAACGCGCGGCGCCGCGGCCGCGAGCGCGTGGAGTGCGGGCGCGTCGACGCTCCACCGGTAGTAGCCGCCGGCCGCGTTCGGGTGGAGCCACGCGACCTTCGTGCCGTTCACGCCCGGGAGCGTGACCGTCATCGCCGCCTCCCGGAGCAGGACCGAGTGCGCGCGCACGGAGTCTCCGTCCGAGTAGCGCAGCGTCACCGGGATCTGCCAGAGGTGATCCTCGGGAGCGGTCACGCCGTAGTTCAGGAACCGGCGCTGCGAGAGCCGCACCTGCCCCTGCTCGAGCAGCTCCGCCCGGACGAGCGGGATCCCCGCCTGATCCAGGAACGTGGCCATGGGGGCGTGGAGATCGACCTTCGCCGCCTCGGAGAGCGCGTTCCAGAGGTCCTTCGCCTCGGCATTCCCCCACTGGTGCTTCTTCATGTAGGCGAGGACGCCCTTGCGGAACGTCTCCGGGCCGACGAAGCGCTCGAACATGCCGAGCGTCGCCTGGCCCTTCTTGTAGGTGAGCGCGTCCACGTTCTGGAGCAGATTCGAGACGGACTTCACCGGCTGGCGGATGGCGCGCGTGGTGAG
This sequence comes from Candidatus Eisenbacteria bacterium, assembly GCA_035712245.1. Classification (GTDB taxonomy): domain Bacteria; phylum Eisenbacteria; class RBG-16-71-46; order SZUA-252; family SZUA-252; genus WS-9. The sequence goes on along the minus strand of DASTBC010000136.1, from coordinate 16,278 downwards.
GCGCGCGTCCATCACCATGGCGGTCTGGAGCTCCTGGAGCGCGCGCGTGTCCACCTCGAGGTCCGGATAGACCTGGTGCGCGATCTTGTCTCCCAGCCACTCCGCGAAGGACTCGTTCAGCCAGATGTCGTCCCACCACTTCATCGTGACCATGTCGCCGAACCACATGTGCGCCAGCTCGTGCGCCGTGAAGATCGCGAACAGGCGCTTCTGCGCCGTGCTCATGGTCTTGGGATCGAACAGGATGAACCGGTCCCCGTACGTGATCGCGCCCGGATTCTCCATCGCGCCGGGCGAGAACTCGGGGACCGCGATCATGTCCAGCTTCTCGTAGGGATACGGGGATCCGAAGTACGCCTCGACCGCCTTGAGGAGCGGAGGCGTCATCTTCGCGGCGGTCTCCGCCAGGTGCTTGCTCCCCTTCGGGACGACGATGCGTCCGGGCACCGAGAGGCCCCACATCGGCACGTACTCGAGCGGCCCGGTCGCGAAGGCGAGGAGGTAGGACGGGAGGGGCTTCGTCTTCCGGAAGGTCACCGTCTTCACGCCGTTCTTCACCGAGGACTTCTCGATCGGCGTGTTCGAGACGGCCTCGTGCGCCTCCGGAACCGAGACGATCGCCTGGTACGGGAACTTGAACAGCGGCTCGTCGAAGCAGGGGAACGCCATGCGCGCGTCGATCGCCTGGAACTGAGTGAAGGTGTACGCCTCGCCGCCCGTCTCGAGCCGGTAGAGCGAGGTCGCGCGCTTGTCGAAATCGTTCGTGAAGTCGATCGAGAGGGTGTACTCGCCGGGGGCGACGGGCTTGCCGTCATCCGCGCGCACCATGCCCTCGTTGCCTTCCTTGGCGGTGAGCACGCGTGCCGGGCCCTTCTTCGGCTTCAGCTCCACGCGCGTGAGGGTCATCTCCTGGCCGTGGAAGTGGATCGCGGGCACCTGGCTCGAGACGCGGAGGTCGATCCGCACGGAGCCGGAGTAGTCCTGCTTCCGGGCGTCCAGATCCAGGCGGATCTCCTGGAACGACGGCTGGACCTCCGTGGGAAGACGTAGGAGTTCCTCGGCCGCGGCCGCTGGAGGTGCCGAGGCGACGGGGAGTCCGAGGGCGGCGAGAAGCGCGAAGGAGACGAGGACCGCGGCCGCCTGCGATCGCGGGCGCGAAGGATCTTGTGCGGTGGGTGCGACTTCGGCGACGGCGCGGCTCTGGCGACGGGTCATGAGGGGTCTCCTAACCGGATCCAGACGGGGTGGAAGGAGGCAGTTTCGCACATCTCTTCGAGGATCGCATCCGTTCCCCGGTTGGAGCGGAGGTGATACAATGGAGACTCCCCGAGCCCGCCGGCTCCCTGTACGAGGGAGGAGACGTCATGACCCCTCGAGCCACCTGGTCCCCACACGTCGGCCGGAAACGAACGCTCCTGGTAGCGGGTCTCACCGCGCTGTTCGCTCTTCTGTTCGCGACATCACCCGCCGCGGCGGACCTGACCTCCATCGCGACGGAGCCGCCGAATCCGACCATCTGCGACTCGGTGGCCGTGGTTGTCTCGGGAGCGACGCCGACCCCGTGCTACGAGATCGTCTTCACGGAACTGAACGGCCCGGTCGAGCTTCCGACCATGGGTCCGATCCCGACGTACGAGATCCGGGTGCGGATCGTCCTGCGCCACGTGACGCCTCCGGGAGGCGCCTGCCCCGCGGTGATCCAGCCGTACCAGAAAGCGTTCACGCTCCCACGACCACTTCGCTTCGGCACGTACTGGGTACGTGCCGTCGAGTACCTGGTCCAGGATGGATCGGAAACCCCGCAGGACACCCTCTCCTCCTCGTTCAACGTCACGTTCTCCGACGCGTGCCCGACGGACGCGTGCATCCTCCTGGGATTCGGGACACCGGTGGGCGATCGCTGGTGCCACGCCTCGGCGCCTCCCGGCGGGAGAGCCTCGCTCCCGATCACGCTCATGAATCCCGTTCCGGTCGGCGGCATGCAGACCGACGTGGTTTCGGTCTTTCATCGGGATCCGCTCGCCGGCAGCGTGCGCGCCGACTCGCACCTCGTCGTCGTGCCGGTCGACGTCGTGACCACGGATCGAACGTCCGGTTTCCAGGTCGCCTGGACCGCCGAGGGCTCGAGGGTCAGAGTCATCCTCTACCCGACAACGTCCGGAGCGGAGATCGCACCGGGTCAGGGCTCGATCTTCCGCGTGATCTACCAGGTGAGCTCCCATGCGGTGGAACAGGTCCAGCTCGTGATGCTCGAAGAGACCATCGTCGCCGATCCGCTCGGCAATACCATCTTCCACTGCCCGACCATCAGGCCCCCCGAGCTCACGGTCGATTATGGGCGGATCTGCATCGGCACCCCCGGATGTGACCTCAACGAGGATGGTACTTCGAACATCCTCGACATCGTCCAGCTCGTGAACTGCGCGCTCGCCGGAGGCGGCTCGGAGGCGTGTCCCGACGAGGTGGCCGCGCGCGCGGACTGCAACGGCGACGGCGGCGTCGACATACGTGACGTGATCTGCTGCATCCGGAAGATCCTGGGCTCCGGAGGATTCGGAACTACGGATCCGGGCGAAGGGACGGGCGACCCGACGCGAATCGGATTCACGGGACCGGTCCAATGGATCACGCCGCTCACGGGCCGGGCGGAAGTCGAGGTCGAACCAGGATCCGGTTTCGCCGGGATCGACTTTGCCATCGACGCGGCGTCGTCCGGTGCTCGGATCGCCGGCCTGAGGCTGCTGCCGGGGAGCGGGCTCCAGCTGGAGTCGAGTGTCGCGCCGGACGGATCCTCCGCCCGTGCGATGCTGCTTCAGATGGGCGGAGGTTCGTCGACGGGAGGGGAGGCCGGCGACGCGATGCGATCGGACGCCGGGCTCGTCACCGCGACCATCCTCGTCGACCTGGTCCCGTTGTTCCCCGTGGGCGACGGCGGCGCGCTGAACCTTGTCGGGGCCCAGAGCGCGAACCGCCACGCGGTCACAATGCCCACGATGATCTCCTCGGGGAGCGCGCCGGTTCCCGATCTCGCAACCCCGGTGACACCGTCGGTGACGGCGGCGCGTCCGAATCCGTTCCGGGACGAGACCGAGATCGCCTACGCGCTCCCGGCGGCCACACATGCCACCCTGCGCGTCTACAGCGCGTCGGGAAGGCTCGTGCGCACGCTGGTGGACTCCGCGATGCCCGCGGGCGTGCATCGCGCGCACTGGGACGGGAAGGATTCCACGGGAAGGCCGGTCAGCTCCGGGATCTACTTCTTCCGGTTCACGGCCGCCGAGGTCACGAGGACGCAGCGCTTGATGCTTCTGAGGTGATGTCCCGCCGCGCCGTGCGGCCGCGCGTTCGAGGGGGCGCGGCCCCGGCGCGAGCGGGGATCGTTCGCTTGGCGGGCGACGTCCCCAGTCTCGTGTAGATTCAAAGTCGAATGGACCCGCGCGACCCGATCATTCAGTTCATCCTGTTCGTGCTCCTGATGCTGGCGCCGCTCTGGATGCTAGGCTGTTGACATCGGGGCGCCATACATTCGCACTCCGCCATCAAACCTCCTCCACGATTTCCCACGTTCCCGTTTGATCGCTCTTCCTCGCCGCATCCAGCACCTTCTGTATCTCGAGCGCCTCGGCGAACGCCGGTGACGCCGTGCCGGTTCCCCGGATCGCGTCCCGCATCATCGCGAGCTTCACGCGGAACGGGGCGACCAGCGGCGCCCAGTCGGTCGGCTCGAGTCGCAGATCCTCCGGGACCGGAACCTCCTCGATCCCACCGCCCACCGCAGGACGGCCGATCCGGTCCCCGTCGATCACGGTGAACGCGTCGTCGGAGCCGAAGACCTCGATCCGCTCTCTTCGCACTCTCGCGCCGCCGAAGGTGTCGATGACCCCGGTCGCGCCGCTCCGGAACTCGACGAGCATCGTGTAGCAGTCCTCGGCCGAGATCGCGCGATGCGCCGCGCTCAGGCCCGGCGCCGAAGGGGCTAGGTGGCGCAGGCGGCAGAACACCCGGCGGATGGGGCCGGCGTAGATCAGGAACTGGTCGATATCGTGGGATCCGAGCGCGCCGAGGAATCCGCCGCCGCGCTTCCGCTCGGTGAGCCAGGTGAGCTTGCGCGAGGGATCCCGTGCCCAGCCCGGGACCCTCGTCTTCATGAGGACGTGCTCCACCCGTCCCAGCTTCCCTTCCGCGATCCAGCGCGCGAGCGCGGCGCGGCCGGGCTTGTGGCGGAACTCGTGGTTCACGACCGCGACCACCTTCTGTGACTTCGCGAACGCGGTGAGGTCCTTCGCCTGCGCGGCGTTGAGCGCGAAGGGCTTTTCCAGCAGCACGTGGCGTTTGCGCTCGAGAGCGGCGCGCGCCATGGGATAGTGGAGATCGACGGGGCTCGCGATGGTCACGAGGTCCGCCTCGACCTCGTCCAGCATCTTCTTCCAGTCCCGGGTGGCGTACGAGACGCCGTGCGCCTCTGCTACCCGCCGGGCGTTCTCCACGTGTCCGCTCGCGACCCCCACGAGCATGAAGTCGGGGTGCGACGCGATCGCGGGCGCGTGGACCAGGCCGCCGAAACCGGTTCCGATCAGGTGAACGCGGATGGGCGCGGGGCCGGACATGGCCGCCATAGTAGCAGGTCCAGCCACCACCTCCGGGAACGACGGCCGAGCCCGAGATCCGCGAGCAGCCGAGAGCGCTCGCGGAGCGGCTCGTGCACGGCAGCCGGAGCGGGTCAGGGAGAAGGGCCGTCGTGGAGCAAAGTTCCTCTTGATCCGCTGTGAGAATCGGTGGAACGTCTGGCGGCCATGACCCAAGTGCAAGCTGGGACGCCCTCTAGCCGGCTCCGCCCGCTCTCCTTTCTCTGGGGCGTGGCGACCTCCGCGTACCAGATCGAAGGCGGGATCGAAGGCAACGACTGGCCCGCGTGGGAAGCGGTGCCGCGACGCATCAAGGACGGCGCGCGTGCGGGGGCGGCATGCCTGAGCTGGGAGCGATGGGAAGAAGACCTCGATCTCATTTGCGGGCTCGGGTTGAACGCGTACCGGTTCTCGATCGAGTGGAGCCGCATCGAGCCCACACCCGGGCGGTACGACGAGGACGCGATCCGCCGCTACGGCGCCATGCTCGACGGCTGCCGGGCTCGCAGCATCGAGCCTGTCCTCACGCTTCACCACTTCACGAATCCCGCGTGGTTCGCCTCGGCGGGAGGCTGGGAGGAGCGCCAGAACCTCGACGCGTTCCGGCGGTTCGCGCGTCTCGCGGCGGAGCGGTTCGGCGACCGGGTCGATCTCTGGATCACCCTGAACGAGCCGGAGGTGTACGGGTTCTACGCGTACGATTCGGGGATCTTCCCGCCCGGCGTGCGGGATCGCGCCCGCGCGCTCGTCGTCATCGCGAACATGATCGAGGCGCACGGCCTCGCGGCGCAGGAGATCCGCGACGCGGATCGTATCGACGCGGACGGCGACGGCAAGCCGGCGCTCCTCGGCGCGGCGAAGCACTGGACGCTGCTCGAGCCGCGCCGCCCCTGGTCGCCGCTCGACCGGCTCGCGAGCCACTGGCAGCACCTCGTGTTCAACGAGGCCGTGGTTCGGGCGCTGGCGGGCGGACCGATCGACTTCCGCCTCCCGGGGCTGCCGGCCGTACGGCGAACCGTCGACGCGTTGCGTGGGTCCTCGGACTTCATCGGGGTCAACTACTACACGCGCTGGCAGGTGAGCGCGCTCGGCAACGAGCCGCTCACGGCGCGACCGGGCGCGCCGGTGAGCGACCTCGGCTGGGAGATCCATCCGGACGGGCTCGAGACCGTCCTTCTCCGGATGGCGCGATTCGGCTTGCCGCTCCTCGTCACGGAGAACGGAATCGCCGATGCCGAGGACCGCTGGAGGCCCGAGTTCCTCCGCGCGTCCCTTGCCGCTCTCGACCGCGCGCGCCGGCTCGGCGTCGACGTGCGCGGGTACTTCCACTGGTCCCTCTTCGACAACTTCGAGTGGGCCGACGGACACTCGGGCCGGTTCGGGCTCTACAGAACGGACTTCGAGAACCCCCGCGACGCGCGGATCGAGCGTCCCAGCGCGCGCGTGTACGCGTCCGAGGTAGCGCGGCGCTCGGAAGCACCACGGGTCTCGCCGCGCTAGAACTGCCTGCTGCGGGCGCCTCTCCCAACTCTCACGACCTGGCCCGTTCGAGCCGCACCGTGCAACGACGGCCACACTGGCGCCGCGTCACGCACGGTCCCCAAAACGTCCCGGATTGAGCCTGCTCGGTAAGCCATTGAATGCAAGTAGCTTACCGGCGCCGCACACCCCTCCGCCGTGGCATGGCCGTTGCTCTGGAAGCCAGTGGGCAACCGTGGGTCCGGTTGCCACAAACCAGGCAAGGAGGTACTCACCATGAAACGATGGACGTATGGCGTTGCCGCGCTCGCCGTGACCGCGATCCTGGCGGCCGCTCCCCCGGCCAAGGCCGGCACGAGCGTCGGCGTCCACATTCAGGTCGGTGATCCGTACCGCGGGGGGTCCCTTGTGTTCCACAAGGAGCCGGACCTCGTGGTGGTTCCCGAGTCCCGGGTCTACTACGTCCGAGACTACGACTACGACGTGTATCGCTACGGTAGCTACTGGTACTTCATCGACGACGGTTACTGGTATCGCGCGCGGTCCTATCGCGGCCCGTTCATTCACATCAGCGCGAGCTCGGTTCCGAGGTCCGTGCGATACGTGCCGGTGAAGTATCGCCGTCACTGGAAGAATGGACCACCGCCGCACGCAGTGGCGCACGGATATTACAAGGACAAGGACCGTCATCCCGGCTATTCCGACCGCGGCCATTACGACAAGGGCTCGCACAAGGGCTCGAAGAACAAGGGTCACGGAAACGGAAAGGGAAACGGAAAGAGCCACAAGCACTAGACGTTTCTCGATCACCCGCAGAACGCGAGGGGTCCCGAACGGGGCCCCTCGTTTTGCTGTTCCTCCTCGTGCTGGACGCACGGCAGGGTCGGCGCGCAATGCGGCGCGTGGATCGTGTTCGTGTCCGCACACACGCCAACGGTTGCTCCTGCTTCCCGGTAATTCAGATAGAACGTCACGGCGGGATGGGCCAGATCGGTTCCTTGCCAAACGCCGGGCGAGACACGACGGGATCCGAGGAGGAACCCATGAAACGAATCGCTACGATGGTGGTCGTGCTGCTCCTGGCGACGCTCTCCTTGGCGGCTCAGCCCGCGAAGGCGGCCGTCAGCGTGTCCGTCTCGATCGGCGACCCCTATCGTGGAGCCTCGCTATCGTTCCACAGCGAGCCCCGCGTGATGGTGGTGCCTGGAACACACGTGCATTACGTTCGCAATTTCGATCGTGACCTGTACCGTGTCCGGAACCACTGGTACTTCGTCGAGGACGGCTTCTGGTACCGCTCCAGGTCGTGGCGTGGACCGTTCCGTCACGTCCACTTCCGGGCCGTGCCGGCCGAGATCCGCAGGGTTCCCTTCCGGTATCGCCAGCACTGGTACGCGCCGTACCGCGACCATGACCGCCGGTGGGAATCCGCTCGGGCGCGCGATCGCGAGTACGACCGCGACTGGCGGCGGGCGAGGGATGAGTGGGAGCGGGATGGTCGCAGGGACCGGGACGGCGATCGGGATCGCGACTGGGACCGCGACGATCGCCGGGATCGGGATCGCCGGGAGCGCGGCTGAGACGCCGTCCGATGAACGTTGGGGGGCTCCGAGGGAGCCCCCCGTTCGTTTGTAGCCGCGTTCCCGTGCACCGTGTTCGTACGCGGGAAGAGAATTGCTCCGCTGCATTGTAGACCGGTTCGTCGTCGGTCCCGGGCCGCCTTCCGGCAAGTACCGTCGCGAGCACCGATTACCCGGGATGGACCGATGGCACGCGCAATGCTGTACAGGTCTCGTGCGTGTACGTTCTGAACGCACAAGGAGGAGTACCTCTATGAGACGAGCCATTTCGCTGGTGGCGGCCCTCGTTCTGGGAGCGGCGCTCACCGCATCGCCCACCTGGGCCCAAGGCAAGAGCAAGACGACGACGAAGACGACGGTTGTGAAGGTCGGAGAGCGGTATCGCGGCGCCGTGGCGTTCACCACGGAACCGCAGGCCGTCCTCATTCCCGAGACGCGCGTCTACTATGTGAGCGATATGGACGCGGACGTATACCGGTTCGGGGATTACTGGTACATCGCGGAGAACGGAGCCTGGTACCGGGCGAACACCTGGCAAGGACCGTTCGTCCGTGTGAAGACGAACACCGTGCCCCGCACGATCCGAACGATCCCGGCGGCATACCGGATCCACTGGAGCCCCTGACACGGGCGACTCGAGAGAAGAACGGAGTGGAACGAGGGACCTTCGGGTCCCTCGTTTCGTGTGGGCGGCTAGCGGCCCGCGGCGTGCCGCTCGAGAGGCGTGTCCGCCACGTCCCCCACGCCGGTCGCCACCGGCTCTCTCCTGACCGATCGCCCGGAGGCGTTCCAGCGATCTTCGATCCACGGCGCCGCCACGAACGCGACGATCGTCACCGTGAATCCGGCCAGGATGTCCACGACCCAGTGGTGCCGCAGATACACGGTCCCCAGAACGAGGCCGAGCGCGAACGGAAGCTGCACCCAGAAGAACCAGCGCAGGTGCTTCCAGGCAAGCAGGAGCGCGAGGAGCGCGACCGCGCAATGGAGCGAGGGAAAGGCTCCCTTCGCGGTCAACGGCACCGCGGCGGTCGCCGACCGCGTGAGGTCGAGGATGGTGTTCCCTTCCAGGGGGATCGCGTACGCCTCCGGCATCCAGAGCCTCGGCGGCGCGGCCGGGAACGCGAAGTAGCCCACGTACCCGAGGTAGAGGCAGAGCACGACCGAGACCATCGTGTAGCGGAACGCCCGCCGGTCTCCCTTCAGCCAGAGAAAGAGCCCCAGAAGCGGCGCGCACACGTAGAAGAGCCAGTAGCAGACCGTGAAGAAATCCGTCCAGACCGGGTGGATGAACTGCTCGGCCCATACCGTCGGCTGCACCCCGCCGAACAGGGCCGCGTCCCACCGCGCCAGGCTGGCGGTGATGTCCGGGGCACGAAAGAAGCGGATCAAGTCGTGGAGGCTCGCGTAGACGTTCCCGCAGAAGACGAACGGCATCGAGTCGCGCGCCAGCTCCCAGTTGGGACGGAAGCGGATCAGCGCCAGGAAGACCGCCACCGAGGCGACGAGGAAGAGGAGCCGGACGGACGAGCCGGGATACGAAGCCGCAGGACCCTCGAGCACCGCGTTCGACGTGCTCATCGCGGCGAGCGCCATGAAGAGAACGGCGAAGAACGCGAGCGTCATCGCCTCTTCGGGGCGAAGCCGGGCGCGAATGACGGATCGGCTCAACGCGCGGGAGCGGCCGCCGCGGGAATTCCGGCGGGCGCGTCCTTCTCTCCATCCTCGGAAGGAGCGGGGGCCGGCGAGCTCGGGGCCGCGCCGACGCGGACTCGCGCGTCGAGCACCAGGGCCGGCTTCCCGCCCGGGAAGGCCACCACGGGATTCAGATCCAGCTCCAGGATCTCCGGGTGGTCCACGGCGAGGCGCGACACGCGGTGGAGGAGGTCGAGGAGTGAAGCCTTGTCCACGGGCGCGGCCCCGCGATAGCCGTCGAGGAGCGGCGCTCCGCGGATCTCGCCGACCATCTCCTCCGCGTCGCGGTCCGTGATCGGCGCCACGCGCACCGACACGTCGCGCAGGAGCTCCACGGCCACGCCGCCGAGCCCGAAGAGCACCACGGGACCGAACAACGGATCCCGCGACATTCCGACGATCGTCTCGATGCCACCCGAGACCATGGGTTCCACGGTGACCCCTTCGAAGCGCGCACCGGGCTTCGCCTTCGCGAGCGAGGCGCGGATCTCGTCGAAAGCCTTCGCCGCCTCCTCCTCCGTGCGCAGGCTCAGCTTCACCCCTCCCACGTCGGTCTTGTGCACGGCGTCGGGAGACTTGACCTTCATCGCGACCGGAAACCCGATCTGCTTCGCGACCGCGGCGGCCTCGCCTCGGTTTCCCGCGGGACGGAGCTCCGGGGTACGGATGCCGTACGCGCCGAGGAGCGGCAGGAGGAGATCCGGCGGGAGCCATCCGCCGGACGCATCCGCTCCGGCCGAGAGGAACCGCTCGATCTCCTCGCGCGCGGCGGCGGCGTTCACGTTCTTGAGCTTCGGCGTGGAGCCGGGCTCCCCCGCGCGCCAGCGCCCGTACACGGCCACCCTCGCCAGCGTGCGCGCGGCGGCCTCGGGGAACGCGTACGAAGGAATGTGCCCCTCGTTCAGCGACTTCAAGCTCTCGGGAATCCCGTGCGAGCCCATGAAGCAGGAGAGGATCGGCTTCTTGCTCCCCTTGCCGCCCGCGAGGATCGCGCGCGCCACGTCGGGCGCTCCGGTCACGAGCGGCGGGACGAAGATCACGATCACGGCGTCGACGTTCTCGTCCGCGACGAGCAGCGCGAGCGCCTTCTCGAAGGACTCCGCCCGGGCGGACGCGATCATGTCGACGGGATTGCGTACGCTCGCCTCCGCCGGAAGGAACGCGCGCAGCGCCTTCGTGGTCTTCGCCGAGAGCGCCGGCAGCGTCAGTCCGGCCGACTCGCACGCGTCCGCGGCCATGATGCCCGGGCCGCCCGCGTTGGTGAGGATCGCGACCCGCTTCCCGGTCGGCACCGGCTGGTACGCCAGGAGGAGCGCCGTGTCGAAGAGCTCCTCGATCGTATCCGTCCGGATCACGCCGCTCTGATGGAAGAGCGCGTCGACGGCCTGGTCCGACCCGGCGAGCGCCCCCGTGTGGGACGAGGCCGCCCGCGCGCCGCTCACCGTGCGTCCGCTCTTCACGGCCACGATCGGCTTCTCGCGCGACACGCGCCGCGCGAGCTGGACGAACTTCGAGGGATTCCCGAAGGACTCGAGGTAGAGAAGGATGACGTCCGTGCCGTCGTCCTGGGCCCAGAACTCGATGAGGTCGTTTCCGGACACGTCTGCCTTGTTGCCGACGCTCACGAACTGCGAGATGCCGAGGTTCAGCTCGCGGGCGTAGTCGAGGATGGCGAGCCCCAGGGCGCCGCTCTGCGAGGAGAACGCCACGCGTCCCGGCGGCGGCTGGACGGGCGCGAAGGTCGCGTTCATGCGGACCCCGGGATCCGTGTTGAGGATGCCGAGGCAGTTCGGCCCGACGAGACGCATCCCGTGGCGGCGGACCGCTTCACGGAGGGCGATCTCACGCTCCCGCCCTTCGGCCCCGACCTCCTTGAACCCGGCCGAGATCACGACGAGGGCGCGAACGCCCTTCCTCCCGCACGCTTCCACGGCCTCCAGGACCGAGACCGCCGGAACCACCACGATCGCCAGGTCCACGGGGCCCGGGACGGCCTCGACGCTCGGGTAGGCGGGCACCGACTGGACGTACGAGGCGTCGCGATGGACCGGATAGATCGGTCCCTGGAACTCCTGCTCGATCAGGTTCCGGAGGATGGCGCCGCCGATCGAGTCGCGCCTCCGCGAGGCGCCGATGACGGCGATGGACCGAGGACGGAAGAGAGGCTCGAGGGTGCGCGGCACGGCGTCTACGCGGGGACGCCGGCCTTGCGGCGGATCGACTCCACCTGCTTGGCGACGGCGACGTCCTTGTGGGTGATCCCCCCTTCGTCGTGCGTCATGAGCGACAGGGTGATGTTGGAGTAGCGCACGTCGATGTCGGGATGGTGGTTCGCCAGCTCGGCGAGGTGCGCGACCGCGTTCACGAAGACGATCGCCTCCGGGAACGAGGAGTGCGTGAAGGTTCTCGTGAGCTTTCCGTCCTGGTGGACCCAGCCGGGCAGCTCGGAGAGCGCGTCGCGGATTTCGACGTCGGTGAGCGTTGCCATGCGTCCTCCTACCAGCGGCCGAGCAGGCCCGGATCCGGCATCATCTCCGGGGTCCACTGCTCGGGCATGATCTCCACTTCGGCCGGTTTGCCGGTGACGCCGGTCACGGCTTCCTTGACCTGCGCGACGATCTGGGGAGCGTACGGACAGAACGGCGTCGTGAGGAGCATCCTCACGACGGTCGGCTCGACGCTCTGGTCGATTTCCCGGACCAGGCCCAGCTCGATGATGCTGAGATGGATCTCGGGGTCGACCACGGCCTCGAGCGCGGTTCGGATCTCGGCTTCGGTTGCCATGATGGGTTCCTCAGTCCGGAAGGCCGACGAGCAGATCCTCCCCTTCGACCCGCACCGGATACGTGTCCACGGGCGTGATCGCGGGGAAGGTCAGAGCAGCCCCGGTCTTGATCGAGAATCGGGCGCCGTGCCGGGGACAGATCACCTGGTCCCCTTCCACGTCCCCCTGCGCGAGGGGGCCCCCGTCGTGCGTGCAGATGTCGTCGATCGCGTAGAAGCCGTCCTCCAGCCGGTAGACGGCGATCTTGCGCTCCTCGACGTCGAAGGTCTCCGCGCCGCCCTGCGGCACCTCGGAAACCTTCCCGACCCGCACGTACCGGGCCGTGACCTCGCTCATCCGCCCTCCCCGTCTTCGCCGGGCCAGCCCCGGACCCCATAGACTCCCATTTTCAGCGTCTTGAGCGCAAGCAGGGCGCACTTGAGCCGAACCGGGCCCAGCTCGATGCCGAGCATCTCGAGCACGTTGTCCTTCCCGATCCGCTTCACCTCGTCCAGCGTCTTTCCCACGATCTCCTCGGTCAGCATGGAGGCCGCGGCCTTGCTGATCGAGCAGCCCTTCCCGCTGAAGCGGACGTCCTCGATCACGCCGTCCCGGATCTTGAGATCCATGCGAATCTCGTCGCCGCAGAGCGGGTTCGAGTCCTCCGCGCTCACGTCGGGATGGTCGAGCGTGCCGTAGTTTCGCGGGTTCTGGTAGTGGTCGAGAATGTTCTGCCGGTAGAGGTCGTCGAAGCTCATCGGTGGAAGATCTGCTTGGCCTTTCGCACTCCTTCGCCCAGCCGCTCGAGGTCGCCGGCGGCATTATAGACGTGGAACGAGGCGCGCGCACTGGCGGCGATGCCGAGCTTCCGGTGGAGCGGCATCGCGCAGTGATGGCCCGCGCGGACCGCCACGCCCTCGCGGTCGAGCACGGCCGCGACGTCGTGGGCGTGGATGTCGTCCACGGTGAAGGACACGATCGCGCCCCGCTCCCCGGCCGGAGGCCCGTAGATCGTCACGCCCGGGATCGCTTGCAGCGTGCGGAAGGCCGCCTGGACCAGCTCGCCGCCGTGGGCGTGGACGGCCTCCATGCCGATCTCCGAGAGGTAGTCCACCGCGGCGCCGAAGGCGATCGTGCCGGCGATGTTCATGGTGCCGGCCTCGAAGCGGAACGGAACGTCGTTCCACGTGGATCCCTCCAGGCGCACCTCGCGGATCATCTCGCCGCCGCCCAGAAAGGGCGGCATCGCGTCCAGAACGTCGTGCTTGCCGTAGAGCGCTCCGATCCCCGTCGGGGCGAGCATCTTGTGCCCCGAGAAGGCCAGGAAGTCGCAATCGATGCCGCGGACGTCGACCGGCATGTGGGGCACGCTCTGCGCCGCGTCGAGCAGCACCTTCGCTCCCACGGCGTGCGCGCGCCGGACGATCTCGTGAACCGGATTGATGGTCCCGAGCACGTTCGACACGTGGGCGAGCGCCACGATCCTCACCGGTCCCTCGAGCAGCCGGTCCAGCCCGGAGAGGTCGAGGCGGCCCTGGCCGTCCACGGGGATGTACCGGATCGTCGCGCCCTGCGCGGTCGCGAGGAGCTGCCACGGCACGAGGTTCGAGTGATGCTCCATCTCGGTGAGGAGGATCACGTCCCCCTGGCGGACGTTCGACCGTCCCCACGCGTTCGCGACCAGGTTCACGGACTCCGTCGTCCCGCGCGTGAAGACGATCTCGCGCGCGGAGCGCGCGTTCACGAACCGGGCGATCTTCCCGCGCGCGTCCTCGTACGCCTCGGTGGCCTCCTCGGCGATGCGGTAGACGCCGCGATGGATGTTGGCGTTGTACGTGCGGTAGTAACGGTCCTCGGTCTCGAGCACCTGCCTGGGCTTTTGCGTCGTGGCCGTCGAATCGAGATAGATCAGCGGCTTCCCGTAGACCGTCCGCTCGAGGATCGGGAAGTCGCGGCGGATCGCCGCGAAGTCCGGCGCCGCGCGTCGCTCGGTCGCGACCGCTTTCATGGCCGGGTGGCCGCCCTCAGGCGGCGGCCTTCCTCTCGATCGCCTCGGTGACGAGCGCTCGCAGGGACTCCGCGGGAATGCGCTCCAGCACGGGTTCGAAGAATCCACGTACAATGAGCTGCTCCGCGTCGAGGCGAGCGAGCCCCCGCGCCATGAGGTAGAAGAGCTGGTCCTCGTCCACCTGTCCCACCGTGGCGCCGTGCGTGCAGCGCACGTCGTTCGCCTCGATCTCGAGGCTCGGGATCGAGTCCGCGCGGGCCTTGTTCGAGAGGATCAGGTTCCGGTTCGCCTGGTAGGCGTCCGACCGTTGGGCGTCCTTGTGGACCTTGATGAGGCCCTGGTACACCATGCGGGCCTTGCCCCGGAGCGCGCCCTTGAAGAGGAGATCGCTCAGCGAGTGCCCCACGCGGTGGTTCTGGAAGCTGTGGAAGTCGAAGTGCTGCGACTCGTTTCCGAAGTAGCAGCCCGAGAACTTGGCCTCGCTCCCCTCGCCGTCCAGGTGCATCTCCATGTCCACCTTCGAGAGCTTTCCGCCGAGACCCGCGAAGGTCCAGTGGAAGCGCGCGTCGCGCGCGACCCGCACCCGCTCCACGCCGAAGTGGTAGACGTTCGAGCCCCAGCGCTGGAGCGTCGCGAGATGGAGGTTCGCGGCTTGTCCGACCAGGATCTCGCTCACGCCGACGTTGACGCCCGTTCCGGACTCGCCCGGGGAGACGTACTCCTCGATGACGGTCGCCGTGCTCTCGGGCTCCATCACCACGAGGACGTGCGGGAACGTCCCGAGGTCCGGCGTCTCGCGAGACACGACCACGCGGATCGGCCTCGGCACCGTGACGCCGCGCGGCACGTGGATCACCGCGCCGCCCGACGCGAGCGCCGCGTTCAGGCCGGAAAGGCGATTCTCGTCCGGGCGCACCACGGAGCCGAGGTGCTTCTGGATCAGCTCCGGCCGCGTGCGCGCCGCTTCCACGAGCGGGAGCACGGTGACGCCGAGCTTCGCGATCTCGTCGTCCATCTCACGGAGCACGATTCCGGAATCGACGTGCACGATCAGCGCCGAACGCTCCGTGGACGGTCCGATCTCCTCCTGGAGGAACGGGGAGAGGTCCTTCACCGACCGGGCGGGCGGGCGCGGCTCCACGTTCGCGAGAACGCGGTCCCACTTGAGCCCGCTGATGTCGGTGCGGCGCCACAGCTCTTCGAGGCGGTTCGGGAAGGGGGTGCGCTCCACGAACACGAGCGCCTCCTCCCGCCGCTTCACGAGGAAGTCCGGGTCGCGCTCACGGGCCGAAAGGGCCGCGACGGCGCTCCGGTCGAGCGCGCCGAGATGGATCGTGCTCGGCGCGATGGTTTCCGTTGGATTCACGTTCACGTCTCCGTCGTTCAGGTCCACGCTCGGGGCCGGATCAGCCGACCGAGCCCTCCATCTGCAGCTGGATCAGCCGGTTCATCTCGACCGCGTACTCCATCGGGAGCTCCTTCGTGATGGGCTCGATGAACCCGCTCACGATCATCGCGGCCGCCTCGGCCTCGGGAATCCCGCGGCTCATGAGGTAGAAGAGCTGCTCGTCCCCGATCTTCGAGACCGTCGCCTCGTGGCCGATCGAGACCTTGTCCTCCTCGATCTCCATGTACGGATACGTGTCCGAGCGCGAGTCCTCGTCCAGGAGGAGGGCGTCGCAGCGCACGGTCGACTTGCACCCCGTGGCGCCCTTCGCGACCTTGATGAGCCCCCGGTACCCCGCGCGTCCGCCGTCCTTGCTGATCGACTTCGAAACCACGCTGGACGTGGTGTTCGGCGCGCCGTGAACGGCCTTGCCGCCCGCGTCCTGGTGCTGCCCCTTCCCGGCGAACGCGATCGAGAGGATCTCGGCGTGCGCGCCCGGTTCCATGAGGTAGACGCTCGGATACTTCATCGTGAGCTTGGAGCCGAGGTTCGCGTCGACCCATTCCATGGTCGCGTCGCGATACGCGGCGGCACGCTTGGTCACGAGGTTGTACACGTTGTTCGACCAGTTCTGGATCGTGGTGTAGCGGCAGCGGGCGCCGGGCTTCACGATGATCTCGACGACCGCGGAATGGAGCGAGTCGGTCGCGTAGATCGGCGCCGTGCATCCTTCGACGTAA
>DASTBC010000135.1 GCA_035712245.1 Candidatus Eisenbacteria bacterium | reverse complement strand
CGTTGACGGTCGACTCGCTCACCACCGCGCGGTCCGAATCGATCGAGCCCGATCGCGGCGCGATCCGTCCCGGTCTCCGGGCCGTGGACCTCGCGCTCGCCGGGATCGCGGCGCTCCTCGCGGTGGCCGCGATCGTGGCCGCGGTCGTCCTGTGGCGGTCGCGACGACGCGCGCTCGCGCCGGAAGCGATCACGCCGCCCGAGTCGCCGGAGGTTCCGTTCCGCCGCGCCATCGGCGAGCTCCGGAAGGACGTGGACTCGCTGCCTCGCGACGTCTTCTACGAGCGGCTCTCGCTCGCGGTGCGATCCTACGTGTCCGCCGTGACGGGCGTGGACGCGCTCGACAGGACGACGAGGGAGCTCGCGCGCGAGCTCGAGGGCCGCGGCGCGTGGAAGCCGGAGGCGGTGCGGGCCGTGGCGCGAACCCTCGACCGGAGCGACCTCGCGAAGTTCGCGCGCCACGAGGATCCACTCGGCGAGGCGCGATCCGCGCTCGACGAGGCTTCCTCGCTCCCGGATCATTTCCACGTGGCGCCCGTCGCGTCACCGCAGACGGCGGCCTCGCCAACGACGACGCCGCCGACGGCCGCCCCACCGGCCGCGTCGCCGAAGAAGCCAAGGGAGCCCTGACGTGCGATTCGCCGAGCCCTGGTATCTCCTCCTCCTCGTCCCGTTCGCGCTCGTGTGGCTCTGGGCCGCCCGGCGGCGGGTCTGGAAGACGCCTGAGCTTCCCATTTCCTCCGCGCGGCACCTCCCGTCGTCGGGAGGGCCGCGCGTCCTGCTCGCGAAGGCCGCGCCCGCGCTCCTTCCGCTCGCGACGTTCCTGATCCTCCTCGCCGCGTCGCGCCCTCAGGCGGGGCGGGCGATGCGCGAGGTGGTGAGCGAGGGAATCGACATCCTCCTCGCGATCGACGTCTCGGGGAGCATGCGATGCGAGGACTTCCGGCCGCAGAACCGGCTCTACGTGGCCAAGGCGGTCGCCAAGGACTTCATCCGGGGACGGGCGCAGGACCGGATCGGGCTCGTGGCGTTCGCCGGGCGGAGCGAGCTCATCTCGCCGCTCACGCTGGACTACGAAGGGCTCACGGCGCTCATCGACGGCATCGATTTCGGCATGCTGCCGGACGGCACCGCGGTCGGGAGCGCGATCGCGCACGGAGCCCTCCGGCTGCGCGAGGCGAAGGGGAAGAGCCGCGTCCTGATCCTCCTCACGGACGGGATCAACAACGCGGGCCCGGTCGATCCGGTGACGGCGGCGCGCCTCGCGGCCGCGGTCGGCGTGCGGACGTACGCCGTCGGCGCCGGAACGCTGGGACAGGCCCCGTATCCCGTCGACGATCCCGTGCTCGGGCGTCACTACGTCTGGGTGCGATCCGACGTGGACGAGCCCACCCTCCGGGCGGTGGCGTCGATCACGGGCGGGCGGTACTTCCGCGCGACGAGCGCCGAGCTCCTGGCGCGGGTCTATCGCGACATCGACGCGATGGAACCCTCGCAGGTGGAGACGCGTTCGTACACGCAGTGGGCCGAGCTGGGTCCCGCGCTTCTCGGCACGGGCTCGGCCCTTCTCGTCCTGGACCTTCTGCTCGGCGCGTTCGTCCTGCGCCGCTATCCCTAGGGAGGAGGGCGACCGTGCGCTGGGCGGAACCCGAACGGCTCCTTCTCCTCTGGATCCTGCCGCTCGTCCTGGGGCTTCTCGTCTGGGCCGCCCGCCGGCGGTCGAAGCTCGAGGCGGAGCTCGGCGATCCCTCGAACCTGCGCGAGCGGACGCAGGATCCGGGCCGAGGCTCGAGGCTCCTTCGCGGCGCGCTCCTCCTCGTCGCGCTCGCGGCCGCCGCCGTCGGGCTCGCACGGCCGCAGAGCGGGTTCCGGCTCGTCACCACGACCTCGGCGGGAGCGGACGTGGTCTTCGTCCTCGATCTCTCCCACAGCATGGCCGCGCGGGATGTCGCTCCCGACCGGCTCGGAGCCGCGAAGCGCGAGATCCAGACGATGATCGAGGTGCTGGAGGGCTCGCCGATGGGCCTCGTGGCCTTCGCGGGGGACGCGCGCCTGATCAGTCCGCTCTCGACGGACACGGAGGGACTCTCCTCCCTCGTCGAAACGGTCCGCGCGGAGGACGTCGGCCGTCCGGGGAGCGACGTCGGGGAGGGCCTCGCGCTCGCCGCGCGATTCATCCGCCGACCGGGAGACCGTCCGAGAGCGGTCGTTCTCCTGAGCGACGGGGAGAGTCTGAGCGGAGATCCCGCGGGAGGAGCGGCGGAAGTGCGCCGCTCGGGCGCGAGGCTCTTCGCGCTCGGGCTGGGACGGACCGAAGGAGCGGCGATTCCGATCGTCGATTCGACCGGAGCCGTCCTCGGCGAGAAGCTCGACCCCGCGGGAGCGCCGGTGCGCACGAAGCTCGACGAGGCCCTGCTGCGAGACGTGGCGCGCCGGGGCGGAGGGCGGTACGAGCGCGCCGACGGAAGCGGCCGCGCCGCGATCCGCGCCGCCGACGCGATTCGCTCGAGGGGCGACACCGAAGTCCGGGGACGGAGCGTCCGTGCGTACGACGAGCGGTATCCGTGGTTCGCGGCGGCGGCGGGACTCCTCCTCCTCGCCGAGCGCGCGGTGCCGCGGCGGAGGAAATCGTGAATCGCATCGTGAGGCGGAGCCCGCGCGACGGCATCGCGCCGGTGCTCGTGCGCGCACTCGCGCTCTTCGCCGTGGCGACGACGGGGATGGGAGCTTTCTACGAGTGGGGAGGCGCGGCGTATCGCGGGATGCGGGACTTGAAGGAACGCCGCTACCGTGAGGCCGCCGAGGCGTTCCGCGAGGCGCGCCGGGAACATCCCCGCTCCGCAGCCGTGCGTTACGACGAGGCACTCGCAGTGCAGGGAGCGGGAGCCGCGGACTCCGCGGCGGCGATGTACGAGGAGACCTACCGATCCCAGGACCTCGAAGGCGATCCCGCTCGCGCCGCGGCCGCGTACAACCGCGGGAACATGGCGATGCGAGACCGGCAGTTCGACGAAGCGCGCACGCACTACATGGAATCCCTGCGGCTCGACCCGTCGCGCACGGACGCCAAGAAGAACCTGGAGGAAGCGATCCGCCGCATCCGGGAAGCGCCGCCCACTCCGTCCTCGGGCGGATCCGGCGGAGGTCCGCCGCCGCCGGGAGGAGGGCAAGGAGCGGCCCAGCCCCCTCCTCCCGGCGGGGAGAAGCCGCCCCCACCCGGCGAGCAGCCGCCGCAGGGGAGCCAGAGCTCGCCCGACATGGGCGGGACGGCCCCGAGCCGGTCCGAGGCCGAGCACTGGCTCGACGCGCTCGAGGCCGAGCGCAAGGCCGCGCGGCAGCGCGAGCGGGAGCCCACCTCCGAGGAGAGCCGTTCCCGTGACTGGTAGGCGCCTCGCGCTCCTTGCCGCCACCTGGGTCCTGTGCTCCGTGCTTCCGGCGGCGCACGCGTCGGCGCAGAACGTGCGCGTCGAGGCGGAGCTCGATCGAGAGGAGATCGGGCTCCACGAGTCGGCGATTCTCACCGTGACCGTGACCGCCGCGGGAACGCAGGCGCATCGTCCGCGCGTGCCGGACATCCCCGGGTTGCGGGTCGATCCCTTCGGGGAATCGCAGGGCTTCTCCTGGGTGAACGGGCGCGTCTCGCGCACCGTGACGAGCATGTACCGGCTCCGGCCGCAGCGGACCGGCGACTTCACCATTCCTCCCATCCAGGCGGGCGCGGAAGGCCGGCCGTCCCCGCAGGCGCGCCCGCTGGTGCTGCGCGTCCGGAACGAGCCCCCCGCGCGCCGGGGCGGATCGGACGATCTCTTCGTGCGGCTCCAGGTGGACCGGACACGCGTGTACTGGAACCAGGCCGTCACGGCGCGCTTCAAGCTCTACTCGAGGACGCGCGTGGAGGCGCCCACCTGGGATCCACCCTCCGCCTCGGGCTTCTGGGCCGAGGTCCTCGGCCCCGCGCGCGCCGGCCGCGAGGTCGTCGGAGGGCTCGAGTACGACACCTTCGAGCTTCACGTCGTCTATTTCCCCACGCGCACGGGACGGCTCCAGATCGGGCCGGGGCGCATTCACGCCCAGGTGGTCCGACGCGTGCCTCAGCCCGACCCGTGGAGCTCGCTCGGAATGCCCGAGACCCAGGTCGAGGAGGTGGAGCTGGTGACCGCTCCGGTGCTCGTCCAGGTGATGCCGCTCCCCGGGGGCGCGCCGGAGGGATTTCGGGGCGCGGTGGGGGACTTCGAGCTGGACGTGCGCCTGGACCGCGTCACGACCCGCGCGGGGGAGCCGGTCACCGTGACGTCGATCCTTCGAGGCAGCGGCAATCTCGCGTCGGCGACCGACCCGGACGTCCTCGCCCAGGGAGCGGCGCGCCGCCACACGTCCCCGGGCACGACTTCGTTCGACCGCTCCGGCAACCGGCTTCGGGGCGAGCGAAGGCGCGACACCACGTTCATTCCGGAGACCCCGGGCGAGCTTCGCATCCTGCCGGTCCGCTTCTCGTGGTTCGATCCCGAGACGGAGCGGTACCGAACCCAGACCGCGGACACGATCCGGGTGCGTGTGTCCCCCGGCGGGAGCACCGCCGACTCGCTCGCGCTCGCGAGGCCTTCCGCTCCGCTCGCGGCCGCGCGATCCCGCCCGGGCGCGAGGGGGCGGCTGGACCTCGCTCCCCCGGCCGGGGCGCGGGCGCTCGCGCTGACATCCCTCGTGGCGGCGATCGGCGCGTTCGCCGCGAGGAGGGTTCGCGACCGTTCCGCGCGCGATCCGCGCCGCCGGCGTGTCGCGGCGATCGACACGCGCCTCGGGGAGCTTCGTGCCGCGCGCGCCGCGGGCGCCGCACGTGCCGCGGCCGTGGCCTCGAACGCGATCCTCGAGTCGGCCGCGATCCGCCACGGTGCGAATGTCGAGGGACTCCCGCTTCTCGATACGCTCGAAGCGCTCGCGCGCGCGGGAGCGACGGAGGGAGAGCTCTCGAGGCTCAAGGCGATCCACGAGTCGCTCGACCGGCTCGCGTTCGCTCCGGATTCGAAGGCCGAGGGAGCGGCCCATACCGCCGCGCTCGAGGAGGCGGAGCGCGCGATCCTCCGCTACCGCGAGGAGGCGTCCTGATGCCGCCCGTGCCGAGGAGCGCGGCGCGGCTCGTCCCGAGCCTGGCGCTGGGGGTGGCGCTTGCGATCGCGGCAGCGCTCTCGGTAGCGCCCGCACTCGGCGCGGCGCCCGCCTCGGCCGCTCCGCCACCGGAGTCGACGGCCGTGTCCGACACGACGCGCGACGCGGCGGCCCGCGTGGATGCGGCGAGCGCGGTGGACGCGTCGACGCTCTACAACGCGGGGACCGCCGCGCTCGAGCGGGGCGAGATCGGCCCCGCCGTCGCGTTCCTCGTCGCGGCCCGGAGACTCGAGCCTCGCGCGTCCGACATCCGAGCCAATCTCGAGAGCGCCGAAGCGGCGTCCCTCCGCGCTCGAGGCGGGGACGCTTCCGACGCGGACGCGTTCGAGCTTCCGACGATCCTCTCGGCGCACGAAGCCTGGTGGCTCGCCGCCTCGCTCCTCGCGGGGGGCGCGCTCCTCGCCGTTCTGGGAATCCGCCGGACGCTTCCGGCACGCTGGCGTCTCGTCTCCACCGTCCTCCTCGTGGTGGGGTTCCTCTTCTCCGGCTGGCGCCATATCCAGGCCTGGGAGGAGGCGAGCCACCCCGAGGCCGTCGTGGTGGTGCCCGCCCTCTCCGTCGAGCGCGGCCCGGACGAGCCTTCGCGCGCGGCGGTCCTCCTGGGCGCGGGGGAACGGGTCCGGCTCGGGGCGTCCAGGGGCCGGCAGACGGAGATCCGGATCGGGGGGAACTCCATCGGGTGGGCGGATCGGGAGGGGCTCTGGAAGGTCGTGGAGGCCCCACGGTATACTTCGCAATATGCGAAGCGGTAACGCGATCCGATGACGGAGGGCCCCGAGCGCCGGAATGATACGGTCCTCGTCACGGGGGGCACCGGTGCGATCGGCAGGGTGGTCGTGGCGCGATTCCTGGCCTCCGGGTACCGGGTCGGCGTGACGTATCGCAGCGATCCGGAGTGGAGCGCCCTGGCCGCCGCCCGCAGCCGGGAGGCGACGTCGGGCGCCCTGGTGGGAGTCGTGTCGGACGTGACCCGCGAGGACTCCATGCGGGAGGCCGTGGACCGCGTCGCCGGCTCGCTCGGCGGGCTCCGCGTGCTCGTGCACGTGGCCGGCGGATACGCCGGCGGAGTCGCGGTGGAGGCCGTGGAGGAGGATGCGCTCCGGCACATGATGGAGCTCAACCTCCACTCCGCCTTCTGGGCCGCCAAGCACGTCATCCCGCACGCGAAGCGCGCGGGGGCGGGGAGGCTCCTCTTCGTGTCCTCGAGGGGAGCCGTGGTGCACTCCTCGGGCGCCGCGCCGTACGCGGCGGCCAAGGCGGGACTGAACGCCCTGGTCGGGACCCTCGCGCAGGAGCTCCTCGCGACCGGGGTCACCGCCAACGCCGTGATGCCGAGCATGGTGGACACCCCGGCGAACCGGAAGGAAATGCCGAACGCGGATCACGCTTCCTGGGTTCAACCGGGGGAGATCGCGGAGCTTCTTCTGTTCCTTGCATCCGAGCGGGCCTCGGCGACGTCCGGGGCCCTGATTCCGATCTACGGGAGGGCATGATGGCCACGCCAAAACGAGGTGTCTCCAAGGGTCCGAAGATCGCGCCGGACCCCGTCGTGCCCGGGATGACCGTGGACCGGCTCGTGGACAGCGCGTTCCTCGCCTACAACGCCGCACGGCTCCGCGAGGGATGCCGCCTCCTGGTCGAGAAGATGCTCGAACCCGACGTCACGGTCGGCCTCACGCTGAGCGGCGCGCTGACGCCCGCCGGTCTCGGCCGCTCGTGCCTGATCCCGCTCCTCCAGCACGGCTTCGTGGACTGGATCATCTCGACGGGAGCGAATCTCTACCACGACACGCACTTCGGCATCGGCCTCACGATGCACCAGGGTCGCTCGAACGTGGACGACGTCGTGCTCCGCGAAGAGGGGATCGTCCGCATCTTCGACATCTTCTTCGACTACGACGTGCTCCTCTCGACCGACGCCTTCTTCCGCGAGGTGATGCGCCAGCCCGAATTCCGCGCGCCGATGGGGACGGCGGAATTCCACCACCGCGCCGGACGCTACGTGCTCGAGCGGGAGCGGGCGCTGGGACAGAAGGAGACCTCGCTCCTCGCGCAGGCGCACGAGCTCGACGTGCCCGTGTACACGTCCTCGCCCGGGGACAGCTCGATCGGCATGAACGCGGCCGCGATGTGGCTCGCCGGATCGCCCATCCAGTGGGACGTCTTCCGCGACGTGAACGAGACCGCCGCGATCGTGCACGGCGCCAAGAAGTCGGGAGGGAAGAGCGCCATCCTCATCCTGGGCGGCGGCTCGCCCAAGAACTTCGCGCTCCAGACGGAGCCCCAGATCCAGGAGGTGCTCGGAATCGAAGAGGAAGGACACGACTACTTCCTCCAGATCACGGACGCGCGCGTGGACACGGGAGGGCTCTCCGGAGCGACGCCGGGAGAAGCCGTGAGCTGGGGGAAGATCGATCCCGACCGTCTCCCGGACGCGGTGGTCGCCTATGTGGACAGCACGATCGCGCTCCCGATCCTCACCGCGTACGCGCTCGCGAAGCATCCGTCGCGGCCGCTGAAGCGGCTCTACAAGAAGCGCGAGGATCTCCTCGAGACGATGCGGA
The DNA here is from genome assembly GCA_035712245.1 of Candidatus Eisenbacteria bacterium. Lineage (GTDB taxonomy): Bacteria > Eisenbacteria > RBG-16-71-46 > SZUA-252 > SZUA-252 > WS-9. Next base: position 4,227 of record DASTBC010000135.1, on the reverse strand, counting down.
ACGCCTATCGCGACGCGCAGGCGGTGACCTCCGAGGAAACCCGAGGTTGACCTTCGGCTCGATGCTCCGTTCCCCGGGACCGATTCTCGCGCTCGCGGCGCGCTCGGCGCTCCCGGTCCTCGCGGCGGCGCTGCTCCTCCCGGACACGGCGGGAGCGGAGGATCCCCGTCCGGCGCGCTTCTGCTCCTCGTGCCACCAGATGCAGAACAAGGAGTGGCAGACGTCGTCGATGGCGAAGGCGTGGACGAATCCCGTGTTCCAGGCCTTCCTCGAGGACGCGAAGAAGGACCTGGGGCCCGGAATCCAGACCGACTGCGTCGCGTGTCACGCGCCGCTCGGGTTCGTGACGGGGGACCTCAAGATGGAGGATCCGAAGAGCCGGGAAGGCGTCACCTGCAACTTCTGCCACAACGTGAGCGAGGTCGAGGTGTCCCCGCGTCCCGCGTCCTACACGTGGGACGCGTCGGATCCGCTCCTCATGCGCGGTCCGTACAAGGACGCCGACCCCGCGGCCGCGCACGGCACCGTCTACAGCGAGCTCTTCACGAAGAGCGACTTCTGCTCCTCCTGCCACTGGTACGACCGGGAGCCCGGCGTCCCGATCGAGGCGACCCACGTGCAGTGGAAGGCCTCGAAGGCCGCCGCGTCCGGCCTGCAGTGCCAGAGCTGCCACATGAAGCCGAGCCGCGGGAAGGCGGCGCTCATCGCGAAGAAGACGCGCGACCAGGTCTGGTCGCACGCGTTCCCCGGGGCGCACGGCGACTCGCTCCCCGATTCCGTGGCGGCGGTGGCAGGCGCGGTCGAGGGCGGGCGCCTCAAGCTCACGGTCACGAACCGCCAGGGCGGCCACTCGCTGCCGGGCGGCGGGGGCTCCTTCCGGTGGATCGCGCTCGAGGTCGTGTACCGGGACGGCGCCGGAAAGGAGATGGCGCGCGTGCCCGTCCAGGGCTACGGTACGGTGTTCGCGGACGCCGCCGGGAAGTCTCCGGTGCCGAAGTGGAACGCGAAGAAGGTCGCGCGAAGCGCGGAGATCCCCGCGGACGATCCGCGGATCGAGTGGGCCGACATTCCCGCCGGGGCCAGGCGGGCGGAGGCGATCCTGACCTATCACTTCCTGCATCCCTCGTACGTTCCCGCGCTCGAGGCTCGCAAGGTCGACCTGAGCCTTCACCGCCCCCGAGTGCTCGCCCGGACCGTCGTGGAGATCCCATGAGCAAGACCACCGTGGCTGCGCCCGTTCCGCTCCTCGACCTCGGCCGCGTCCATCGCTCGATCGCGGCGGAGCTGAAGCAGGACTTCGAGCGCGTGCTCGCGTCGGGGCAATTCATCCTCGGCCCCGAGCACGACGCGTTCGAGCGCGAGCTGGCCGAAGCGTGCGGCGCGCGCCACGCCGTGGGGCTCTCCTCGGGCACCTCCGCGATCACGCTGGCCGTGCAGGCGCTCGGGATCGGCGACGGCGACGAGGTCATCCTCCCGGCCTTCACGTATCACGCCACCGCGAGCGCGGTGGTCCAGGCCGGCGCGCGTCCCGTCTTCGCCGACGTGGAGCCGGTTCGCTTCGGGATCGATCCCGCCTCGGTGGAGCCGCGCATCGGTCCCCGAACGCGCGCGATCCTCCCCGTCCATCTCTACGGGCTCGCATGCGATCTCGACGGAATCGACGCGCTCGCGGAACGGCACGGACTCGCCGTTCTCGAGGACGCGGCGCAGGCGATCGGCGCGACGCGGAACGGCGTCCCTCCGGGGAAGCAGAGCTCGGGAGCGACCTTGAGCTTCTTTCCGACCAAGAATCTCGGCGCGCTCGGGGACGCGGGCGCCTTCGTCACGGAGCGTGAGGACCTCGCCGCGCGCGTCCGGCTGCTGCGCGCGCAGGGGGACGCCGGAAACTACCTCCACACCGAGATCGGCACGAACGCCCGCCTGGACTCGCTCCAGGCCGCGTTCCTGCGCACGAAGCTCCGGCATCTGCCGGAATGGGTCGAGGCGCGGCGCGCGGCGGCGGCGCGGTACCGCGCGGCGCTCGCGGACCTTCCCGTGACGGTTCCCGCGGAGCCCGCGGGCTCGAGGCACACCTATCACCAGTTCACGATCCGGACGCAGGAGCGTGACCGCCTCAAGCAGTTCCTCCAAGAGCGCGGGGTCGCGACGCGAGTCTACTACCCGATCCCACTCCACCGGCAGCCGTGCTTCGCCGATCTGGGGCACAGGGCGGGCGACTTCCCGGTCGCGGAGACCCTCGCGCGCGAAGTCCTCTCGCTTCCGATCTTCCCGGGAATCACGGAGGAGGAGATCGCGCGCGTCACGGACGCCGTGCGCGAATTCTTCGAGTCGTGTCCGGCGGGCACCTAGACCGTGTCCCGGGCACGCCGCGTCCTCCTCATCGTCTTCGGATCCGTCCTCGGCCTCGCGGTTCTCGTGTACGCCGCCGCGTACTTCCTCATGCCGAAGGATTTCGTCCAGAACCAGGCCATGCGCATCGCTTCCAAGATGCAGGGCGGAACCGTGCGATGGCAGCGGCTCGAGACCGGATTCAAAGGGCTCTCGCTGGGGACGAAGCTCACCGGCGTTTCCTTCCGCATGCCCGCGGAGGGTGAGGGGGATGTCCGGCTCCAGGCGCGGATCGAGGAGGTCTTCATCTCCTTCCGGATCCTGCCGCTCCTCCTCCGGAGGATCGAGGTGAGCGAGGCGCGCGTCACGGGGGCGGGGATCGCGATGACCGAGCGGGACGAGCCTCCTCCGAAGGAAGAGATCGCGAAGCAGCGGGAGTCGTTCACGTTTCGCCTTCCGCGGCTCGAGTTCGACCGCGTGGACATCCGCAATCGCGACCGGTACGGAAGCGGGATCGACCTGCGAGGCCTGAAAGGCTTCGCCGAGCTGGACGGCCCGCTCAGCAATCCCACGGCGCTCCGCGTCGACACGAGCGCGGAGAGCCTCTTCTGGAAACCCTCGGCCAAGGCGGCCGCGATGCGTCTCCCGAGCCCGCTGAAGTTCGCCGGCGCCGCGGAGCCTCGCGACAACGGCGCGCGGTACGAGATCACGAAGGGGGACGCCTCGCTCGGCTCGCTCACGAGCGAGGTGGCCGGGTCCATCCGGAAGCCCACCGAGGCGGGAGGTCCCTACGGGCTCGCGCTCGTGATCACCGGGAAGCCGCAGCAGATCCGCTCCGACCAGGACGACCTGAAGGGCGTCACGCCGCCCACTCCCGCGGCATGGTCCGCCACGGCGTCCTGGAAGATCGACGTCACCGGCACCTCCGCCGCGATGGTCCAGAATGGAAGGGCCGTGCTCCAGCCGCTGAACGTCGCGGCCGGATCGAACCGCTTCACGCTCGGGCGCGTGGACGCCGGATGGAAGACGACGGCCGACAAGCGCCTCACCGCGAAGGGGACGGGGAGCGGGTCGGGTGTCTCGCTCGAATTCGGCGCGTCCGGGTCGACCGAGCCGGGCGGATCCGTCTCCGGAACGTTTGCGGCCAAGGTCCCGGCGACGAGGCTGAACGGCGTGATTCCGAACACCCCGGCGTGGAGCGGGGGGACGCTCGGCGTGGGCGCCTCGTTCGTGAACAACCCGCCCGCGGCGCCCGCCGTGCGCTGGACGGTCACGGGACAGGGCCTCGCGGGCACCGTGCAGGGACTGCAGCGCCCGGTCACCGACCTCGCGTTCCACATCGACGGGGACATGCAGACCGCGGCGATCCGGTCCATGAACGCGACGGTCGGCTCCACGAGGGCCACGCTCACCGGGAGCGTGACGCAAGGAAAGCCGCTCGGCACCGGCTCCTTCCGGGTGAGCATGAACCGGTTCCTCGCCGAGGAGTGGGCCGATCCGAAGGCGAAGCCGGGGGACTCGAAGAAGGCCGCGTCGGCGTCGGCTCCCACCGCCGCCTCGATTCCGCTCCGCTCCTTCGACGCGACCGTCACGATCGGGGAGGCCCGTTCCGGAAATCTCCTGATCCGGAACATCTCCGCCCCAATCCGGTTCGCCGGGGACGAGCTCGTCGCCGCGCCCATCCGGGGGGAGATCGGCACCGGAACGATCGAAGGGAGGCTCGAGGTCCGGAACCTCACGACCGCTCCGAGCCACACGCTGACGATGCAGGTGCGCCGCGCGCCGGTCCGCGAGCTGACCCAGGGGATCCTGCCGATCAGCCTCGGCATGACCGGGTTCGCGAACGGCGATGTCGCGATCGCCGGAGCGGGACTGCCCGGCATGGCCGTGATGAACTCG
>DASTBC010000134.1 GCA_035712245.1 Candidatus Eisenbacteria bacterium | reverse complement strand
CTGGATCGCCTCGACGGCGAGCGTCGAATCCGCGAGCGTCTCGCCGGGCGGACGCCAGGGCGCGGCCTGGTGTCGCGCGCGTGCGCGCTCCTTGGACGAAGCGCATCCAAGGAGCGCGGCCGCGATGGTGACCAGCGCCAGGAAGACGCACAGCAGGACGCTCGCTCGCGTCATGGCGCGTGGCGCTTCAAAGGCAGGGTTCGCTCGCCTCACGGAATCGGAGGCGGGAGCACGGGAGGTTCCGACGCGGCGGGCGGCGCGGGACCTCCGGGCGTCACGCGGGCGGACGGCGGCGCGGGAGCGTGCTTCGCCGGATCCCGCTTCGGCACCGGCGTGGGCGCCTGCGGCGGAAGCGCCGGCACCCGTTCCTTCCGCTCGCGCAGGAGGATCGCTCCCATCGCGATCATCCAGAGCTGGAGCGGCAGTCCGATCCCGAACCGGATCGCGCCGTTCCGCATGGGATTGATCGCCGAGCCCGTGGGTGTCGAGCTCCAGAACTCGAACACGTAGACGAGAATCCCGATGATGCCGAAGAAGGCGCCTCCGTACCCGAGCCAGAGCGGAACGATGCCGCGCGCCGTCCCGGCGATGCCCGCCGTCACCACGGCCGCGAAGATCAGCACCGCTCCCAGCGCGAGAGCCCCCATCTTCCAGAACCAGGCCAGCGTGAAGAGCATCGTCGCGAGTCCGGGATCGACCGGATAGAGGTTCTTCAGGAACGGACCCGCGAAGAACTCCATCGAGAGGAACACGGCCCAGAGCGACCCTCCGATGAGGGCACACACGGTGATCGCCGACGCGGGCCCGGACGATCCGCGCAGGTGGAGCAGGAACGCGAACGCCGCGAACCCGATCGACGCGAGCACGAATCCGAGGGCCATGATGGCGTGGAGTCCCATCCACGATCCGGCGGGCTCCCTCGAGATGGCTTCCAGCACCTGGCCGGTCTGATTGGCGGGAGGCAGGCTCGGGAACAAACCGAGCGAAACCAGGATCAGGAGCGCGCCCGCGACGAACGAGACGCCGCCTCCGAGCTGGATCGAGGCGACCCGATCTTCCATCACATCGGCCATCCCAGGCCTCCCTTCGAAATGGACCCTTGAACTGGACCGTCGATGCCCGGCACTCTACCGCCGTGCCGTCCCGTAAGGAAGCCAAGAACCGAGCCCACGAGCCCCGCGCCGCCTCCCGGACCGCCGCTCCCGCGCGAACCGCCCCACCAGGACGGGTGCGCCCCGCCGTGCTCGGCATCGTCGCGACGCTCCTCGCCGCGGCGCTCTACCTGCCCTCGCTCCAGTACGGATGGGTCTGGGACGACGGCCTTCTCGTGTCCTCCCAGGGAGCGGGAGGCGTGGGCGCCGAGGGCTTCCGGCCGGTCGCGTCGCTCCTCTACCGGATCGAGTGGGCGATCGGATACGGCACGCCGATCCTGTCGCATCTGACGAACGTCGCGCTGCACGCGCTCGCCACGTGGCTCTTCTTCACGCTCGCGCTCCACCTGGGGGCGGGGGCGTGGATCGCGTTCGCCGCGGCGTCGCTCTTCGCCGCGCACCCGGTCCACGCGGAGGCGGTCGCGTACGTCTCGGGGAGACCGGACCTCCTCGCGACGGTCTTCGTGCTCGCGTCGCTCCTCCTCGCCCGCACGCGCACGCTCTGCTCCCCCGAGGGGTGCCGCTCCTCAACCATCTGGTTCGCGTATCTCGCGCTCGCCGCCGCGCTCCTCTGCGAGGAGGTCGCGGTCGTGACACCGCTCCTCCTGATCGCGATCGACCGCTCTGGCCCGGAGCCCATTCCCTGGAAGCAGCGGAGGACCCACTACGCCGGGTTCTTCGCGATCACCCTCGTCTATCTCCTCGTCCGCTTCACCGCGGCCGGGGTTGGCGCGCCCCCCGGCACCGCGCACGACGTGAGCGGCGTGGCCGCTGCCGCGCGGGCGTGGGCGCCGCTCCTCAACTTCTTCGAGCTCCTCGCGGCGATGGCCGTGCCCTATCCCCTCCACACGATGCGCACGCTGACCGCCGCGGAGGCGGCGTCCTGGGGCGTCCGGCTCGCCCCCTTCGCCGCGCTCGCCGTGATCGCGCTCTTCACGTGGATCCGGCGCCGCGATCCGCTCGCGCGCGTGGGCGCGGCGTTCCTCCTCCTGCCGATGATCCCCGCGATCCCGCTCGCTCCCTTCGTCGGCTCCTTCGGCGAGGATCGCGCGGCGTACCTTCCGTCGGTGGGGTTCTGCCTCCTCGCGGCGTCGCTCTTCGCGTGGGGCGTGG
>DASTBC010000133.1 GCA_035712245.1 Candidatus Eisenbacteria bacterium | reverse complement strand
GGACCGCGGCACCCACGCCTCCTTCGCGGGAGCCGAGGTGCTCGGGATCTTCCGCGGGTCTCGAAACAAGGAGGGCGCGATGCGGCTCGCGCGATTCCTCGTGCGGCCGGAGAACACGATGCCGGTCTTCATCGCGACCGGGAACGCGTTCCCCGCCGCGACCGCGTCCGCCGCGGACTCGTACTTCGCGTCGAATCCCAACGACCGCGTGTTCCTGGATCAACTCCAGACCGCCGTCGGTCCACCGCTCCATCCGCGGTGGGTCCAGATCGAGGAGATCGTGAACGGCGAGCTGGAAGAAGCGACGTACGGCCGGAAGACCGCCGAGGCGGCGCTCCGCTCCGCGGAGGAGCGCATCCACGCGATTCTCTCGACCCACTCGACCCTGCCGTGAGGGCCCGGCGCGCCCCATCCCCAGGGCTCGCGCCGTGGCTCTTCTTCTTCGCGGTGCTCGGGATCTTCCCGCTCCTCTACGCGCTCGCGCTGAGCTTCCTGTCGTACAACCCGCTCCGTCCCGATCTCGTGCGATGGGTCGGGTTCGACAATTACGCCCGCGCGCTGGAAAACCCGTCCTTCTGGCGCGCGCTCCGCACCACCGTGATCTTCGTCGTGGGGACGCTGCCGGTCACGCTCACGCTCGCGTATCTCGTGGCGGCGCTCCTCGCGAGCGCGCGCCGCGCGCAGGGTTTCTTCCGCGCCGCGATCTTCTTCCCCGCGACCCTCTCCATGGTCGTGATCTCGCTCGTGTTCAAGTCGCTCTACGCGGAGGAAGGGCTCCTGAACGGCTGGCTGGCGTCGGCGGGACTCCCGCGCGTCCACTGGCTCCAGGATCCCTCGCTAGCCCTTCCGTCGATCATGCTGATGGACGTGTGGGCGAGCGTCGGGTACTACGCGATCCTCATCCTCGCCGCGCGGAAGACGCTCCCCGACGAGCAGCTCGAGGCCGCGCGCCTCGAGGGGATCTCGCGGCTCCGGGTCGAGCGGAAGATCGTCCTCCCGCACGTGCGGCCCGTGCTCCTCTTCGTCGTGCTCCTGAACACGATCCGCTCGTTCCAGATCTTCATCGAGCCCTTCGTGCTCACGCGCGGCGGGCCGCTCGAGAGCACGCTCACGCTCGTCTACTACCTCTACGAGCGCGCCTTCTATCACTTCCAGATGGGATACGCTTCCGCGCTCGCGTTCCTGCTCCTCGTGCTCGTGGGACTCATCCTCCTGGTCCAGCGACGCCTGCTGGGACGAGGGTCGGCGGAGGCCGCGGCGTGAGCGTGCGAAGGACGAGTCCCGCCGTGTACGTGGGCCTCGCCCTCGTGGCGCTCCTCTCGCTGGCGCCGCTCCTCTACATGGCGCGCGTCTCTCTGGGCAAGGGAGGCGGCCTTCCCGTCGCGCCCGCCGATTGGTTCGGGCAGCCCCTGTCGCTCGAGCACTACCGGGATCTCTTCTCGGGCGGCCCCATGGCGCGGTTCACGGTCAACTCGATCGTGGTCACGGGGATCGCGGTGCCGCTCCAAATACTGATGTCGGCCGCGGCGGGGCACGCGCTCGCGCGGGTCCGGTTCGTGGGGCGCGGGGTCTTCCTCGCGCTCGCGACCGCGTTCCTGATCCTGCCGCGTCAGGTCACGCTCGTCCCGCTCTACCTCCTCATGGCGTGGATGGGGCTCCTCGACACGTACGCGGCGCTCATCCTGCCGCATCTCGCGGATCCCTTCGGCGTCCTCTTCATGGCGCACTACTACCAGACGATGTCCCCCGAGCTGGAGGAGGCGGCCCGCACGGACGGCTGGTCCTCGCGGGCGATCTTCTGGAGGATCGTCCTGCCGCTCTCGGGGCCCGGGCTCGCGGTCGTGGGCGTGAACGGCTTTCTCATCACCTGGAACGCGTTCCTGCACCCGCTCGTCCTCACCACGTCCGAGTCGATGCGCACGCTTCCCGTGGGGCTCGCGCTCTTCGCCCAGTCGGAGCACAGCGTGAACTGGGGCGCGCTCCTCGCGGGCTCCAGCGTGGCGACCGCACCGGTGCTCCTCGCGTTCGCGTTCTTCCAGAGGCAGATCGTGGAAGGCGTCCTGAAGGGGAGCAGCCGGTGAGCTGGTCGGATCACGCCGGATCCGCGCGCTGCGTCGGCATCATGAGCGGCACGTCCGCCGACGGGGTGGACGCGGTGGTGATTCGCGTGGGACGGAGCGGCGCGCGGCGGCGGAGCGAGCTCGTCGCGTCGGCCGCGCGTCCCTATCCGGACGCGCTCCGCCGCCGCGTGCTCGGCGCTCAGGAGGGAACGCTCCCCGCGCGGGATCTCTTCGCGGTGCACGTCGAGGTGGCCGAGGTTTCCGCCGCCGCGGCGAGGGCGGCGCTCGAGGCGGCGCCGCCGGGGATCGCCCCGGTGGTGGCCGGCTTCCACGGGCAGACGGTCTTCCACGATCCGCACGGGGAGCGCTCCGGGAAGCGGTTGACGATCCAGATCGGCGAGGCGTCGGTGGTCGCGGCCGCGCTCGGCTGCCCGGTCGTCTCCGGCTTCCGCATGGCGGACATCCTCGAGGGAGGCGAAGGCGCGCCGCTCGTGCCGCGCTTCGACTACCACCAGTTCGCGTCCGAGACGCGCGACCGCGTGCTCGTGAACCTGGGCGGCATCTCGAACCTGACGCGGCTCCGTCCCGGCGCGCCGCTCGGCGACCTCGTCGCGTTCGACTGCGGGCCCGGGAACATGCTCCTGGACGGGATCGTGGCCGCCCTCGGTCCCGCGGGATCCCGCTACGACGTGGGCGGCGCGCTCGCGCGCGAGGGGCGCGCGGCCGAGGACGTGGTGCGCGAATTCGTGTCGGAGCCCTACATCGAACGGCGTCCTCCGAAGAGCGCGGGGAGGGAGGAGTTCGGCGCGGGGTACCTCGCGCGGTTCCTCTCGCGCACCGAGTCGCTGTCGCTCCCGGACCGGCTGCGCACCGCGGCCGCGATCACCGCGGCGGCCGTCGCGAAGGGTGTCGCGATGTCGGGGCCGGGCCGCCCGGACGAGGTCTTCGTCTCGGGGGGCGGAGCGAAGAACGCGGTCCTGGTCGAGGAGATCCGGATGCGGCTCCGCCTCCCATCCATCGCGACGACGGACGCGCTGAACGTCCCGGTCGAGGCGAAGGAGGCGATGGCCTTCGCGTTCCTGGCGCACGAGACCCTCTGCGGGCGGCCCGGAAACGTGCCGTCCGCGACGGGAGCGAGGCGCGAGGTCATCCTGGGATCGATCACCCCTCCGCCGGTGCCCCGGTGAGACGGCGTCGCGCGGCGGGGCGAGACGCGATGCGCCGGTCGCTCGTGCTCGCGCTCGTGCTCGTCGCCCTCTCCGTGATCTCGGGATGCGCGGGAACGCGCCGCGAGGAGCCGGTCACGACCCCGGCCCCGACGCCGCCCGCGGGCACGCCGCCGTCCGACGGCACGCCGGGAGGCCCGCCGCCACCGGCGGTGGAAGCGTGGCGCCACGCGCACTCCATCCGCGTGGGACTCGCCGTGTACGCGCCGAGCTTCCTGGTCGCGGGCTCCACCGAGTGGACCCTCTCCGTGCAGGGCGGCCGGGAGGTCGCGCGCCGGCCGGCCGCGGTTCCGCTCCAGATCGCCCGCGTGGGGGAGGAGGCGATCGAGGTTCTTCGCGAAGGCGAGGACGTGCCGCTCTGGCGTGGCACGAACGAGGACACGCTCCTCCTCACTCCTTCCGCGCAGGGATACTCCGGATGGGGCGGGAAGTGGTATCGCGGGACCTTCCGGATCTTCGCCTCGAATCCCGACGGTCTCACGATCGTGAACGAGGTGGACTTCGAGAGCTACCTGAGGAGCGTCCTGCCGCACGAGATCGGCAAGCCCCCCGAGTCCGACTTCGAGGCGGTGAAGGCGCAGGCGGTGGCCGCCCGCTCCTACACGCTCTCCTATCTGGGACGGCGCGCCGCGCTCGGGTTCGATCTCTACGCGTCGGTCGAGGATCAGGTCTACGGCGGCATCTCCCGCGAGAACGCGCAGAGCGACCGCGCCCTGGACCTCACGAAGGGCGAGGTGCTCGTGAGCGAGGGGCTGCCGATCCGGGCTCTCTACTCGTCCGCGTGCGGGGGTCGCACGTCGAACGTGGAGGACGTCTGGCCGTGGTCCTGGACGCCGTATCTCCGAAGCGTGCGGGACGCGGACTGGTCCCCTTCCGAGGGAGAGGCGTACTGCTCCGGGTCCTCGAACTACCGGTGGCGCGAGGAGTGGGAGGTGGACGCGTTCATGGCCTCCCTTCGGCGGCACGCTCCGTCGGAAGGAGGCGATGCCGGAGTTCTCGCGGGGGACCTCGTCGACGTCCGCGTGAAGTCCCGCGGGCGATCCGGTCGCGTGGGCGAGCTCGCGGTCGTCACGACCCGAGGCGAGTGGACGGTGCGCGGCGACCGGACGCGATGGGCGATCCGCCGCCCGGGAAAGGACGCGATCCTCCGGAGCGCCTTCCTCAAGATCGGCGTGCTGCGGGATCGGAAGGGGCGCGCGACCCAGGTGATCGCGACGGGCGCCGGCAACGGCCACGGGATCGGGCTCTGCCAGTGGGGCGCGATGGGGATGGCCAAGGCGGGGAAGAGCTACCGGCAGATCCTGGGGCACTACTACCGGCGCGCGAAACTGATGATCCTGTAGCCGGGAACCGCCCCAAGCCTTTGGGATTGACCGTCCTGCACCCCGACCCTATACTCCCCTTTCTGCTTTGAAACACCCTCGGTGGGGTCGTAGTTCAGCTGGTTAGAACGCCTGCCTGTCACGCAGGAGGTCGCGGGTTCGAGTCCCGTCGGCCCCGCCATTTGATTCAAGGGTACGTGGCTGAACCCATCTGAGGCACCCTTCGAAGCAGAGGAACCGTCGGGTCGAACCAGTAGACCGGAACGCCGGCTTCCGACGCGAGCCGAAACGCCGCCTCCTCGAAGAACTCCATTCGAATCCGCTCGGCATGCGGATCTCTCGGTGAAACTCTCGGGACCGTCAGGTGCGCGACGGGATCCGCGCCGTAGCGTCTCCGGAGCTCGCCTCGAACGACGGGATCCAGGAGCCAGTCGGGCGTCCCCACCCACGCCGCCGAGCGTTCGCCGCGCAGGACCTGGTACTCGACGAGGCGCGAGACCTGATCGGCATGCCAGAGGACGATCACGCGGTCTTGTGGGACCTGACTCCAGAGATCGCGCACCTGCCGATCGAAATGCTCCACGTCCCGATACCTGGCTCGTGCTTCAAAGGCTTCGTTCCAAGCGAGGCCCATGGCCGCGGCCAGTCCGGTTCCGAGGAGCGCGGCGCCCGGAAGACCGCGCCTCAGCAGAACCCCGGCGAGCGGCGCGAGTCCGAGTAGCGAGATCCCCACCGCGGGAAGGAAGTACGGGGCCGGATCGGGGACGCCGTAAGCTCGCGCGCCCAGCGCGGGAGCCACGGCGGCCGCGAAGAGTCCCAGCCAGAGAAGCCGTCGCTCCGGCGAGCGCACCGCCCGGCCATACGCCGCGACGAGCAGCAGGATCCCGGGCAGCAGGTACGGGTAGACGCCGACCGCGAGGAGCCGGCGGCTCTCGAGGTCGGGCGCGAAGGATCCCACGTACATCCGGTAGCGGGCCGCGGTGACGTGATGCCAGACGGACTGCCATGTCGGAGCGATGTCGCGCCACTGTCCGGGCGCCGGATGTGCGGCGCGCCAACCGACCCAGGCGTACGCGGCGAGCGGCACCATGGCTCCGGCCAGGGCCGCGAGGCCGAGACGCGGGCCCAACCATCCACGTCTGGCGAGCGACACGCCGAGCGCGGCGGTCAGGGGCACGGCGACGAGCACGGACATCGGATGGTGCGCGAGTCCGATCCCGCACACGACTCCCCATCCCATGGCTTCCGTCGACCGCGGGGCAGAGCCTTCCTCGACGCGAAGCATCAGGGCGACGAAGCAGAGAACGATCCCCATCGTCCAGGCGAGCGCCCAGGAGTTCACCTCGGCCTCGACCGCCTCGCGCGACAGGACGGGGTTGAACGCGAGCAGTGCCGCGGGCAGAAGAGCGGCCAGAAGGGCGAGACCCTCGGCGCGCCGATCGACTGAAACGAGGCGCCGTGCGACCGCGAACGTGAGCGCCACCGCGAGCGCGGCGCCAACGCCGCTCCAGAGATTGGAGGCCCACGCCCAAGACGCGCCGAGCGCGTGGAGCGAGCGCACGAACGGATGTCCCGCGAGGAGGTACAGGGGGTAGCCGGGGGGATGAACGAGCCCCGCGGTCGCGAGTCCCACGGTGAATTCGGGACCATCCCCCAGGCCGCTCACGGGCGGCGTGAGCCAAGCGTAGACGGCGATCGCTCCGAATCCCACCAGCGGCGTCAACGGAAAGCCCCGGCGCGAGACACCGGGGCCGCGCTCTCGTGGCCGACCTGTCAAGCTCACCTCATCCGGCGGGCGCAATCGTTCCGGCGTTACCGTGTCACCACGATCCTCAGGGCGGCGTTCTCGCTCCCTGCTCGGACCCGCATCCAGTACAGGCCGGAGAGCGCCGGCGATCCGTCGCGAAGGCGTCCGCCCCACGCGACCTCGTGGGTCCCGGCAGGTAGCGTTCCCATCCTCAGGGAGCGTACGAGGCGGCCGTGCACGTCGAAGACCTCCGCGTCCACCGCCGCGGGGCGTCTCAGCGAGAGCGACGCGCGCGCGCTGCCGTCCCGGGAGGGATTCGGCCCCGAGCGTCTCAGCGAGAACGGCAGGGGCTCCAGGCTACTTCCACGAGCCATGGAAGGCGCCAGTCGCGCGCTTCCGCCTCCGCCGGAGTAGACCGCGAAGTCGTCGAGGGCGGCCTCGACCAAGGACGGCTCCATCCCGCCGTCCTCGGCGACGACACGAACCTGGACGCTGGACGCGGACGGCAGCCAGTCACGCACTCGAATCTCCACGTACTCCCAGGCGTTGGTCGTCCGCAGCGACGAGTCGACGGTGATCCAGCTCCGTCCTCCGTCGCCCGAGATCTGGGTCATGAGAGCATCCTCGACCGCGAAGAAGATCGCCGGCCACTCGTTCGTGTACCACCGCCAGAAACCAAGGCGCGGGTCGGCCAACCCCTCGACCGAGAGCGAGGGACTGGTCAAGGTGGTCTTTCCCTCGGTCACCGAACCCGCGAAGGGGTTGAAGGGGTCGGGGAAGTTCCCGGTCACGAAGCATCGCGTTCCGGTGCCGGGCGTGTGGTCCGCTCCGGGTTGGGGCTGGAAGAAGGAGGGTACCCCGCTCCCGACCGGAACGTCCCGGATCCAGCGACCGGTCACCGCGTCGTCCTTGGAGATCTGGAGCTTCCACCCCCGGTCGGTCTCCGCGTCATCGTAGAAGGCCGCGGGGAGAAGCGTGAAGTCCGAGGTCACGCCCGACGCGTCGAGCGTGACGTCCCGCCGCTCCGGCGCGAATCCCGGGCGCAGGCAACGGAGCACGTACGCGCCGGCGGGAACGGGCTCGATCCGAAAGCGGCCCGTAGCATCGGAAGTGCCCCGAGACGGCGTTCCTTCCAGGACGAGCTCCGCGTCGGAGAGCGGATCCCCGCCCGACGCGGTGACGGTGCCCTCGATGAAGCCGGCATCGCTCCGAGGCAGCGCCGCGAGGATCGTCTCGTCGCTCCCGACCGTGACGCCGGCCGGTGAGAACGTGCCGGCCTGGTACCGGAACGCGGTGACCGTGAGCGTGTAGGAGCCCGGCGCATCGAGCGCCATCGCGAACCGTCCGTCGAATCCGCTCCTCACGGTCATCCCCCCGGGTTGGGCGGTGATCGTGGCGCCGGCGAGCGGCGCCCCGGAAGTCTGATCCCGTACCGTGCCGCGCACGATGCCATGGCGCTTCGGCTCCATCCTGAAGACGTAGAGGCCCGAGTTGATGTCGCTGATGACGAAGATTCCCGAAGGGAAGTACGGTGCCACCTCCCAGTTCCCGTAGAAGCCTCCGTCGAAGGAATCGAAGGTGTCGTAGAACCCGTACTCGACCGGCCAGGCGGGATTGGAAAGGTCCCAGACGCGGACGCCGGCGGTGTAGTGCGAGAGGAAGAGATCGTTTCCACGCACCCGAGGGTTGTGCGGGATGTGGCGGGGGAGCGCCTCGTGCGCCCAGACGGGAACCGGATTCTGGATGTCGCCGATGTCCCAGGCGCTCAGGGAGCGCGGACCGGACATCTCGTCGCAGATGTAGAGGTACCGCTCGTCCGCGCTGGTCCAGGCGCTGTGCGTGAAGAACCGCGGCGAGTGGAACCGATGGATCTCCTTGGGATCCGAGGGATCGGACAGGTCCAGCACGGCCAGGAAGCCGTCGTAGACGAGCGACGCGTAGCCGCGCGTTCCCCTCACGTGGAGGTCATGGACGTACTCGCCGTAGTGACCCACTTCCACGGGACGCTCGGGGTCCGCGAGCGAGTAGATGTGCATCGAGCCGAAGCCGGGACCTTCCGGATGACGCATGATCTCGACATCCCCTCGCATCGCGGCATCCCTCTTCGAGGCGCGGAGCGCCTCGTGTTCCTCCGGCGGCATCCCGTTCAGATAGAGAAGTCCGCGCTCCTCGTCGACCGTGACGGTGTGGATGAACCCCAGATCCGTGTTGAAGGAACCGACTCGCTTCGGACGGTCCGGATCGCCCATGTCGAGGATCTCGAGCGCCCGGGTTCCGGTATGGAGCCCGTCCGTGGAGATGTAGACGTGCTGCCGGTACTGCTTCATCTCGTGCCAGGACGTATCCTTGAGCGGGATGAACGCCACCTCGACGGGATGGGTCGGGTCGGTGAGGCGGACGATCGAGGCGCCGTTCGTCGCGCCCAGGATCGCGTACTCCCGTCCGTCGTGGTGCACGTACGACCAGCATGCCGAGTATTCCTTGTACGAATGCACGCGCGAAAGCAGGGTGATGTTCCGGCTGGTCTGTGCCGGAGCGGGATGGGACGTGAGCGACAGGAGCAGGAGAGCCGCGGCGACAGCGCCGGTGTTCCGGAAGCAATGGGAGCCGTTCATGGATTCCTCCGGAAGGTGCGGTCCGGGGCGGCCGATCAGACGGAGCGGGTCGTCTGGCGGGTCCATGCATCGGTCGCGCGGAACCAGAGACGCGACATGATACGGTCAGGGCATCACGGTGTCACGTTCCCGAACGGCGGACCTCGAGAAGGACGGACGGGATCGACAGGGATCCGCGGACCGCTCGACATCGTGTGCCCAGGCAGGGGAGGGAAGCCGATGACCATTCTCGAGACGAAACGACTCCTGCTCCGATCCTTCACCGAGGGCGACCTGGACGCCTACGCCGCGATGCACGCGGATCCCGAGGTGATGCGCTACCTCAACAGCGGCACTCCGCTCTCCCGTGGAGACGCCTGGCGGAGCATGGCGGTGATGGTGGGGCACTGGACGCTCCGGGGATTCGGCATGTGGGCGGTCGAGGAGAAGTCGACCGGCGCGGTGGTGGGTCGCGTCGGCCTCTACGAGCCGGAGGGCTGGCCCGGCCAGGAGGTCGGGTGGGCCCTCGCTCGCGCGCACTGGGGCAAGGGCTACGCCTTCGAGGCCGCGGAAGCGTCGCTGGATCACGCCTTCCACACGCTTCACTGGCCGCGCGCGATCAGCCTGATCGACCCGGACAACCAGCGCTCGATCCGACTCGCCGAGCGCCTCGGCGAGCGCTTCGTGCGCGAGGTCGAGCTTCAAGGACGAGCCACGCTCCTCTATGGCATCGAGCGAAGCGCCTGGAGAACGCCGCGCTGATCCAGCGAGGGAGCGTCACTCTTCCATTTCCACGGGTGACCTCCTTCGCACGAGCTGCGTCGCGAGCCGCCTCAGGCGGGGGCGGTTCCTCAGCAGGGTCCCGGCCTGCGCGGCCCAGCGCCCGAGCCAGGTGCGTCCCCGCGCGACCGTGACGAGCCCGGCGTCCTCCGTGAGGAATCGCTTCTTGTAGTCCTCCCCTCCGCGCAGGAACCGGTACTCCGCCGCGCCGCCCGACATGGCCTCCCGCATGGTGTGGGCTCTCAGGACGAGCCCGACGCCGGCCTTTCTCCATGCAGGGTCTCTTCCCGCGTTGTAGGCGTGGTAGGCGCCCTCGTACTCGAAATCGTAGCGGGCGGCGACGGGCCGGGAGTCCGCTTCCAGGATCCAGAGGCGAAGCCATCCGCGCTCCAGCGCGAGCGCGGCGAACCGGCGATAGAAGGTCTCGCCCGGCACGAACGAGGACCTGCCTTCCCACCGCGCCCGATGCAGTGCGAACACGGTGTCGAGGTCCGCAGGGAGGCTCGATGCCTCACGCGTCATCCGGAACCGAAGCCGGTGTCGCTTGGCGAGGGCCTTCTCGTCGTGGCGGATCTGCTGGCGCAGCTTCCGGCTCAGTGCCGTCACGTAGGCATCCCAGTCCGGCCAGCGTGACAAAGGGAGCACCATGTTCGACTCGCGCCGGAGCTCCGACGTTCCCGCCTCGCACCACGCGTCGCCGCCCGGCAGCCGCTCGCCGAGAAACAGATCCCATTGCGGCCCGATCTCGCCGAGCGCAGCCTCCAGCAGGCTCGGCGAGGTGACCCCATGGTCCGACGCGCGGATCGGCCCCAGCAGATCGCTCATTCCGTGCCCGAGGAATCGTGCGACGCGGACCGGACCGACACGTGTGATCACGAGCGGCACGATTCCCACGAGCTTCCCCTCGGCCGACCGGGCGCCCACGAGCCGGAGGCGAGCCGAGCCTCCATAGGACTCCCACCAGAGGGATGCCCACTCCGCGGTGGCGAACACGTTGCGGGTCGCCCGCGCGAGCGCCTCCCATTCGGGTAAGAGGGGACCGAACGTGTCGTGGGTCTCGAATCGCAGCCCAGCCGGGGCGTGATGGCTCATCCTCAAGAGTCTACCTTGCTCCCGCATGGCGAGGCGCACCTCACTTGGGGCGTTCCCGATCGGAGGGCCCCTTCTCACGGCATCGGCCTTGCTGGAACAATGCCCGATCACGGCGAGATCGCGTAACCCCGCGTGCCGCCGTCACGAAACTGAGGTGGGCCTCGACCCGGAGAAGAAAAGGGATGGAAGCTCTGCCAAGAGGGGGCCCGGCCGAGCCCGCGGTGCGGACCCTGGAGCCCTCCGGGAAGCCGGCTGGCGCCGCCGATTCCGTCGCCGTCCTGAAGGGTCTCGACGCTGTCGACAGGCTCGCTCCGGCGTGGAACGAGCTGGCCGACGCGGTCGGAGCGGCCGCAAGCCTTCGTCCGGAATGGGTCCAGGCGTGGCACCGGGCCTTCGGCCGGGGCGGGCTCGAGATCGTCACGGTCCGCCGTGGGGGTCGGCTCGTGGGGGTGGTCCCCATGCAGCGCCGGAACGGGGAGCTCAGGTCCACCTCCAACTACCACACCCCCTCGTTCGGCCTCCTCGCGGCCGATGCCGCCGCGCTGGAGACGCTCGCCACGGCCCTGATCCGGACGTCGCCTCGACGGCTCACCGTCGCGTTCGTGCCGGAGGAAGATCCGTCACTGGCGGCGCTGCAAGCGGCCTCGCGGCAGGCCCGGCGGCCGACCGTCGTGCGTGTTCTCGAGCGCTGCCCGTACCTCATGCTCGACGGCACCTGGGAGGAGCTGCTCGCGACCAGGCGCCATCAGTTCGCTCGCGAGCTGAAGCGCCGCCTGCGGCGGATTCATTCCCGAGGAGACTTCGAGACGGATCTCCAGGACGGCAGCGAGGACCTGGATCGGTATCTCGAGGAGGGATTCGCGATCGAGGCCAGCGGGTGGAAGGGAAAGAAAGGCACCGCGATCGCGTCCTCGCCGAACACGCGCGGCTTCTACCGGGAGATCGCGCGCTGGCTCGCTTCGCGCGGCTCGCTCCGCCTGTCCTACTTGCGGCTCGACGGGGTCGCCTTCGCCGTCGAGATCGCCTTCGAGGAGAACGGGCGGTATTCCCTCCTCAAGTCCGGGTACGACGAGTCGTACCGGTCGGACGCCCCGGGTGTGCTCATCCGGGCGGCGGCCATCCAGGGAGCGTTCGCGCGAGGACTCCGCCGATACGACTTCCTCGGCAAGGAGGACGCGTGGAAGCGCGAGTGGACCTCGACGGTCGAGGTTCAAGTTCAGTTCCAGTCCTTCGGGCGGACCCCCGATGGCGTGGCCGACTGGGCCGCCCAGCGCTACCTTCGGCCGATCGCACGTCGGTTCCTGAAGCGCCGGTGAGCGCGGCGATTCTCACCGTCGCCCCGCCGCTCCCCTGGAACGTGTACGTGAGGCGATGCACGACGGCGCTGCCGTTCCCATTCAAGAATGGGCTGGGGAAACTCTTCGCGCGGGCGAGGCAGGGACTCTACGAAGGACTCCTGCTCCTGCGTCTGCCGCGAGGAGCCAAAGCCCTGGTGCCGGCGTTCCACCATGGATCCGAAATCGAGGCCTACGTGCAGGCCGGTCTGGATCTCCTGTACTACGACGTCGGACCCGATCTCGCGCCCGACCCGGCCGAGCTCGATGCGCGGCTCGATCCGAGCGTCCGCGTGCTGCACGTGATCCACTACCTCGGATTCGCCCAGGACGCGGCTCGCTGGCGCCACTGGTGCGACCTGCGTGGAATCCACCTCGTGGAGGACGCGGCTCAGGGGTGGCTCGGCGCGATCGACGGACGCCCGCTGGGAACGTGGGGGACGCTCGCGCTCTTCAGCATCTACAAGACCGTGGGCGTCCCGGATGGCGGGGCCGTCGTCCTGGAGGGCACGCTCCTGCGTCCGACCGGCAGGCACCACATGGGAGTTCGCGGCGTGGCGGTACGGCACGGAGCGTGGTTCGCGGCGCGATCCCCTGCGGTCGGCTCCCTGTGGAGACGCCTCCGCCGCGCGCAGGCGTACCTGGCCGAGAAGGACTTCCGCCTGGGCGATCCTCGGCGCGGCGCGACGGCGCCTCTTTCCATCCTCCTGCCTCGCCTCCTGGCCTCACCGGTGGCCGAGGCGCGGGCACGCCACTACCGCGCGCTGACCGCGGAGCTCCGCGCGTGGGTTCCGCGTCCGTTCCGACGGGATCCAGAGGGGCTGAGTCCGTTCGCGTTTCCCGTGTTCGTCGTGGACAAGGAGCGCGCGGCAGCCGGGTTGATGCGGCACGGGGTTCGCGCCGTGAAGCTCTGGTCCGTGCCGCATCCATCGCTGCGCGTCACGGAGTTTCCCGGCGCGGCACGGTTACGCCAGGGGACGCTCCTCCTTCCCGTGCATCAGGAGCTCCGCCCCGAGGATCTCGAGCGCATCGTTTCGGCGGCCTACGCGACGCTCGGGCCGCCGGTGCCGTCAGACCCCTAGGCGCTGGCCAGACGGCGGGCGAGGACGCGATAGCGCTGCTCGAGCTCGCGTCCCTCGTCGCACTGGCCCGATGACACGCGCTCCTGAGCCTCCCGGCATCGGGCGCACGTCTCCCAGTGCGGATCCTCGGTGACGCCGCGGCGCATGAGGTCGAGTCCCCGGGCGCACCAGAGCGATGAGGACGCCGCCGCGGCGCCCCGACACGACTCGCAAGCCGTCCAGTGCGTCCGCACGCTTTCATAGGCGCGGGCGGTCTCGTTTCGGATCGCGGAATCGGGGGGTGGTTCCTTGCGGCGGGAGCGGAAGAGCATGAACGTACGGGATCTCCGGTGGGTACCTCGACTCGCGGGACATGCTAGCGCGGGGGTGGCGTCAGGTCAACGGCGTGGAGCGGCGCGGCCCTTGCTTCAAAGCTCGAATGGCGCTCCCGGTCCCTCTGCTACGATCGTTACCGCGCCAACGATCTCCTTGGAGGTCGCTGGAATGGCCGTTTTTACAATTCTGGCTCTGGTCGCCGCCACGGCAATCCTGATCGCTCCCGAAGGGGTGGCGCTCCTGGGACTCGCCGTGCTGTACCTGAATTTCCCGGGGATCGCCGTCACGGTGCATGGGTTGCCCTCGGCGCTCGCCGGGGCTTCGGTGCTCCTCCTCGCGGGACCCCTCGCGGTCCGGCTCCTGCGCCACGAGCCGCTGGTCGTGGACCGTTCGGTCCTCCTCCTCTTCACGTTCTTCGGCGCCGTGCTCCTCTCCACCTTCGTCGTCCAGGACGTGCCCGAGGCGATCCGGTGGCTCACGACGTTTCTGCTCGAAGGACTGCTCCTCTACTTCGTGGCGGTGAACCTGTTCCGCACCCCCGACCGGCTCCGCCGCGCGCTGAACGTCCTCGTCGTGTGCGGCGCCGTGCTCGGAGGCCTGACGCTCTACCAGGAGGCCACGCGCGCGTACGACCGACAGTTCGGAGGGCTGGCCCAGCGCAATCTCGAGTTCCTCCTCCACGAGGAGAACATGGCGCGCGATCCGTTCCGGCCCGCCCAGAAGATCGCGGTCTCCAACCGGGCCGGCGGCCCGGTGGGGGAGCCGAACCGATACGCGCAGATCCTGCTCGTCCTCCTCCCGCTCGCGTTCTTTCGCGCGAGGAGCGAGGAGAGCCGGAAGGTCCGGATCGCCCTCCTCGCGGGCGCCGCGCTCATCCTGGCGGGGGTCCTCCTCACCTACTCTCGCGGCGGCTTCGTCACGGTCGTGGTCATGGCGGCGATTCTCGCCCTCACCCGCACCGTCCGGCTGCGCACGCTGGCGTGGGGAGCCGCGGCGCTGGTCCTGATCGTGCTCGTCCTGGCTCCGGGCTACGTCCTCCGGGTCGCGACGCTCCAGGAAACGCCCGGCCTCCTCGAAGGAACACGCGAATCGCAGAGCGAGGAGGTCATGCGCTCGAGGCTCACCGAGATGCTCGCGGCGTGGTCCGTGTTCGTGGACCACCCCGTGGTGGGCGTGGGTCCGGGGCAATACGCGCCGGTGTACTCCGCCGAGTACATGAGCGATCCCGACATCGCGTACAAGGTGATCGATCGACCTCGCCGGGCCCACAACCTGTACTTCGAGCTCGCGGCCGAGACCGGGATCCTCGGGATCACCACGTTCCTCGCGCTCGTCGGGTGGATCCAGGTGAAGCTGTGGCGCGCGTGGCGGCGGCTCCGGGACGAGCGCCCCGATCTGGCGGGACTCGCGCTGGGGTTCTTCGTCGCGATCTGGGGATACCTCGTGAGCGCGGTCTTCCTCCATCTCTCCTATCAGCGCTACTACTGGCTTCTCCTCGGTCTCGCGGCCGCCGCGCTCCACGTCGTCACGAACGAGACGATGCGGGGACGGCGGATCCGCATGGCGCTCGACGACCTGAGGGGCGTCGTGGAGCCGGCGCGGTGACGATCGGGTACATCACCTCGCGCTTCCCGAAACTGACCGAGACGTTCGTTCTCTACGAGATCGTCGCGATGGAGCGCCACGGAGTGGCAACCACCCTCTATCCGCTGCTCCTCGAGAAGCAGAAGGTGGTGCATCCGGAAGTGGAGTCCCTGAACGGCCGCGTCGTGTTCCACCCCTTCGTCTCGCCCGCGATCCTCGCGGCGGTCGCGCACTTCGCGCGGCGCCGTCCCGGCGCCCTCTGGGGAGCGCTTGCCGAGGTGCTCCGCGGCACGTGGGGCAGCGCGAACTTCTTCGTCGGCGCGATCGGGATCTTCCCCAAGGCGGTCCGGATGGCCTACGAAATGGAGCGGAAGGGCGTCACGCATGTCCACGCCCACTTCGCGAACCATCCGACCGTGGCCGCGCTGATCGTGCACCGGCTCACGGGAATCCCGTTCAGCTTCACCGCGCACGGCCACGACATCCATGTCGAGCGGCGCATGCTCCGCGAGAAGGTGGACGCCGCGGCGTTCGCCGTCATGATCTCCGAGTACAACCGCAGGCTCGTGCTCGACGAGTGTCCCGGGACGGACGCCGCCAAGCTGCGCGTCCTCCACTGCGGCGCGGACACCGCGCTCTTCGCTCCGGAGGAGCGCCCCGAGGATCACGGGACGCTCTCGATCGTCTGCGTCGGATCGTTCATCGAGGTGAAGGGCCACCGTCACCTCGTCGAGGCGTGCCGGCTCCTGCGTACCCGCGGCACGCGGGTCCACTGCCATCTCGTCGGCGACGGTCCCGGCAGGGAGGCGCTCGTCGCGCAGGTGGCCGATGCGGGGCTCGGCGGCGAGGTGACCCTGCACGGGCCGCTGGCCCGGCCCGCCGTCGCGAGCCTCCTCCGCCGGTGCGACGTGATCGTCCAGCCGAGCGTTCCCACGAGGCGAGGCTCCCGCGAGGGGATCCCCGTCTCGGTCATGGAAGGAATGGCGTGCGGCCTTCCCGCCGTCGCGAGCCGGATCTCGGGCATCCCCGAGCTCGTGGACGACGGAGTGAACGGATTCCTCGTGCCGCCGGCCGATCCCGAGTCGCTCGCCGGCGCCCTCGAGAAGCTCGCCCACGATCCGGAGCGGAGGCGGCGGATGGGGCGGGCCGCGCGAGCCAAGGTGCTCGAGTCCTTCGACCTCTCGCGAAACGCCGCGCGGCTCGCGGACCTGATTCGGGAGGTTCCACGCACGGCGATCCCGGCCCGGGCCTTCGGCGTGTCTCGCCGGGAGGCCCGGGCGTGAGGCTCGCGTTCGTCACGTCGCGATACCCGCCGGAGTCCTCCCCGGCGGCCAAGCGTGCCGCCGCCCTGACGGGGGCGCTGACCGGGAGAGGGCACCACGTCACCGTGCTGACCCAGATGCCCAACTACCCCGATCCCGCGGCCTATGGCGCGGAGAAGAGTCGAGCCACCGAGATCATGCGGGACGCCTCGGGGAACGTGATCTGGAGATTTCCGCCCAAGGTCGCGTCCAAGGACGATTTCGTCCGGCGTCTGGCGTGGGAAGCGCGGTTCGCGTACCTCGCCTCGAGCACGCGCAAGCTCCACTCGAATCTCGACGGCGTGATCGCGTCGATGCCGTTCGTCCTCAATTCCCTGGCGGCTCGGTCGTTCCGGATCCCGATGTGGCTCGACCTGCGGGATCTCACGTGGGAGTACGCTCGGTTCGTGGGGCGCGTTCCGTTCCAGCGGCTCGGCGTCGGAGCGCTACGGGCCGTCGCGCTCTCCGCGTTTCGCGCCGCGCAGGGAATCTCGACCACGTCCGAGTCGCAGCGCCGGTACCTGATCGAGAACGGGGTCCAGGCCTCGAGGGTCCACTTCGTCCCGAACGGGGTGTCGGGGGAGCTGCTGCAGGAGCTCGAACGGAGGAGTGCCGCTTCCTCGTCGAACGCGGACGGCAGGCGCGTCCGCCTCGTCTACGCGG
Organism: Candidatus Eisenbacteria bacterium; assembly: GCA_035712245.1. Lineage (GTDB taxonomy): Bacteria > Eisenbacteria > RBG-16-71-46 > SZUA-252 > SZUA-252 > WS-9. Next base: position 9,266 of record DASTBC010000133.1, on the reverse strand, counting down.
GCCTCCTTGGATACATCCAGGGTATCGGATTCGCGGCCGACGCCGTCGCGAACGGAGGATCCGGCGACGTGGAGCTCCACGTCTACGGCGACGGGGTCGAGCGATCCGTCCTCGCCGAACGATCCCTCGCCCCCGGGTACTCCAGCGTGAAGGTGCACGGTTTCGTTCCCTACGAGGGATACATCGAGGCGATCACGTCCGCCGACATCCTGCTGGTCACCCTTCGGCCCGAGGCGGAGAGCGCGATGCCCTCGAAGATCCTCGAGTACATGGGCGCCGGAAAGCCGATTCTCTTCGCGGGGAAGGGCGAGGGAGCCGACGCGATCCACAAGGCGGGCTCGGGACTCGTGGTGCCCTATGGGGACACCGCGCGGTTCCAGGAGTGCCTCGCGGATCTCGTGCGAGATCCCGCCGCTCGCCGCCAGATGGGCGAGAACGGCCGCGCGTGGGTTCAGCGCCACCGGGTTCGCGAGCAGGTCAACGCGGAGTGGGTCGACGCCATCGAGAACGCGATCGAGGGGCGTCTGGCGTCGGGGGGCGCCATGAAGCGCTCTCGAACGCTGGCCGCGACCGCGGTTCGCGGGGCCGGACGGGCCGGCTTCATTCGCATCCTGGAGCGAACGCTCGGAGGAAGGCCCGATCGCCTGGCGGTCCTCACGTATCACCGGATCGCCGAGCCGCACGCGCGACCCCGCTTCGCCCCCGGAACGCTGAGCGCGACCCCCGCCGAGTTCGCCGAGCACGTGGAGTTCCTGGCGCGGCAGTGCCGGGTCCTCGGACTGGAGGAGCTCCTGGCCCTCCTCCGAAGGGACCGGACGCTCCCGCCGAGAGCGGTCCTCCTCACGTTCGACGACGCGTACGTGGACTTCGAGGAGCATGCGTGGCCCGCGCTGAAGCGCGCGGGGCTTCCGGTGACGCTCTTCGTGCCCACCGGCTACCCGGACCGTCCGGAACGCTCGTTCTGGTGGGACCGCCTCTTCCAGGCGATCGCGAGGTCGACCGCGACGCGCGTCTCGACACCCGTCGGGGCGTTCGAGTGGTCTTCCTTCCAGGACCGCGTGCGCTGCTTCCGAGCGCTCCGAGAATCGGTGAAGGAGATGCCTCACGAGGACGCGATGGACCTCGTCCGGCAGATCTGCAGCGATCTGGGGAAGGACCACCCCACGCCCGCCATCCTCGGCTGGAGCGCGCTCCGCGCGCTGGCCCGCGAGGGCGTGTCGATGGGATCCCACACGCGCACGCATCCGATGATGGACCGGATCCCGATCCAGGACGCTCGCGAGGAGATCCGGGGATCCATCGAGGATCTCGAGCGCGAGCTCGGAGCCGCCGCGCCGGTCTTCGCGTATCCCGCGGGTCGTCACAACGCCCGGCTGTCGCGCCTCCTGGAGGAATCGGGCGTCCAGCTGGCCTTCACGACGGTCCCAGGCGTGAACGATGCGCGCCGGAGCGATCGGTTGGCGCTACGGAGGGTCCACGTGGGCGCCCGTACGGGTCTGGCCGGACTCCGGGCTCAGATCCTCGGGCTCAGGCCCGCGACGTGAGCGGAGAGTCTCAGGCCCGCGACGTGAGCGGAGAGTCTCCGGGCTCCCTCGGGCTGTACCGCCGATCGTAATAGTAGGAATAGGTTCCGTACGGCTCGACCCGGTTGATCACGCAGCCGATGATGTTCGCGCCCGCCCGCTCGAGGAGGCGCTTCGTCTCCAGGAGTCGCTGCGTGTCGTAGTTCGCCGTGTTGACCACGACCACGACCGCGTCGACGAGCGAGCAGAGCGCGAGCGTGTCGTGGACGAGTGTCGGCGGAGCCGAGTCCACGAGCAGGACGTCGTACTCGGTCCGGAGCTCCTGGAGCAGGGGACCGAGGAGCGGACGCGTGCTCTCCCACTCGATCTCGCTCACGCGCTTGCCGCAGGCGAGCACCGTCACTCCATCCACGCCGGTCGGCTGGAAGAGCTCGGAGCTTCTGCTGCCGTTGCCGTTCCCGGAGCCGGGCGACGTGACGTACCCGTGTGGATGGTTTCCGTTGCCGGTTCGCGCGACCAGGATGTCGCTCAGTCCCGGCCACTGGTTCACGCCGAAGTAGCGGTGGATCACCGGACGTCGAAGCTCGGCGTCCACGACGAGCGCCGAGCGCCCGGCGGCGCCGAAGGTCGCGGCCAGGTTGCAGAGCGTGCTCGACTTTCCGTCCCGAGGCGCCGTGCTGGTCACCATGAGGGAGCGATACTTCGTGCCCAGTCCGAGCAGCTCGAGCCGCGTCCGGAGCATGAAATACGCTTCGCCCGCCGCCGAAGCGGGATCGGAGTGCGACACGAGCGCGCGGCGGGAGTCGTTCTCCGACGCGTCCCAGTCCTTCTTTGCCAGACTCGAGAGCCGTCCCGAGGAGCCGATCTTGGAAGCCGGCACGCGGGCGAGGACTTCCCACCCCATCTGGTCCTCGAACGCGAGCATGTTGCGGAGGTTCGACCGTCCGGACTCGAGATGGAGTCCGATTCCCGTCCCGAGCATGAGGCCCAGGGCGAGCCCGAGCGCCAGATTGAGCGGCTTCTGAGGGAAGATCGGGTCCTCGGGAAGCTGCGCCCAGTCGACGACGCGGCTGTTCGGCACCTGGTTCGCCAGGGCGCCGCGAATCGTCTCCCGGTTGTCGAGGAGCGACGTGTAGGTCTTGTGGTTGGCGTCCCGCTCCCGCGTGAGGCGAGCCAGCTCGATCTCCATACCCGGGAGCCGGCTCAGCATGCCGCGGTACTGTCCCACCGCCCGCGACAGCGCGTTCTCGCGCGCCCGCAGGCTCTGGACCTGGAGCTGAAGCGTCTGGGCCTCCTGGTTCAGCACCTCGATGTTCCCGATCGGATCGCCGGTGCTGCCGGTCTTCGCGACGCGGGTGGCTTCCTCGGCGAGCGTCCTCTTTCCCTCCGCGATCTCCTGCCGGAGCTGGCTCATCCGCGGGTGGTCCGGGGAATAGCCCTGGACCGAGAGCTGGGCGTACTGGCCCTCCATGACGACGAGCTTCTCCTTCAGCCCCTGGGTGGCTCGCGCGGAGGTGTTCGTGACCGAGGGGACCAGCTGTCCCCGCTGGGAGGTGACCGTCTGGCGGACGGCCGCGAGTCTCTGCTCGGCCGCGCGCCGGTCGGCCCGCGTCGTGTTGAAGGCGATCTCGGCTTCCGTGAGCTTGCGGAGCGTCTCCGCCGACTCGCCCTCGAGGGAGCTGACCCCCCGAGACTGCTTGTAATTGCGGAGCTGCTCCTCGGACTCCTGCAAGCGCGCCTTGGAGCTGGAGAGCTGGTCGTCGACGTAGCTCTTGAGGCCCTTGGCGCCCTCGCGACGGATCCGGAACCCGCGCTCCTCGAGCACCAGGGGCGCGAGATTCGCGACCGCCATGCTGAGCTCGGCGTCGTTCGTGCGCGCGCGCACGCGGACGACGTTCGTGTTGCGGAGCGGAGAGGCCCGAAGTCCCTCGTGCAGGAACACGCCCGCGTGCTCGATGGGATCCCCCAGCTTTCGTGCCTCCTCGTCCTTCGGAGGCGGGATCCGCTCCCGGAGGCTGTCGGGGAGGGCCCTCGCGATGTCCTCGGCGAACGCGAGGCTGTTCATCTCCTCGATCCGGTTGAAGAGCTGGTACTCACGCGCCGCCTCCGTCGTGAGATCGCTCGCGACGGGAGTCGTCAGCTCCTCGAAGACGAGGCTCGACTCCGCCTCGAACACGGGCGTGGCGAGCTCGTTGAACGCGAGAACCGGGAGCACCACCCCGAGGACGCAGGCCAGGAGGAGCGGCCTCCGGGTGCGGTAGACGGTCCGGAGCGAAGCGACGATCTGCTCGCTCTCGCTCTCTCGGTGTGGCAGGGATCGATCAGCCATTGATTCGCACCTCCGGTGTGCTCTAGTCCTCGGCGACGCGCAGGTAGAGGAAGTACGCGCTCGCCACCAGCGCCGCGTCGCGCAGGACGGTAGCGAATCGCTTGTAGCCGAACCACGAGTTCCGCGACACGACGACGACGTCGCCGGGGACGAGCCGGGGCGGCTGGCTGTCCGCGCCCTTCTTCTTCCACGCATTCTCGACGTTCACGTCCAGCACGGCCGTGGTGGGCGTGAGCCTCGTGACGTTCCGGTTCGCGGACAGCTGAACCGGCATCACGCGCCGGATCTTCACCCAGCTCAGATTCGCGTACTCGGTCGGACCGCCCGCCTTCGCGATGAGCTCGAGGACGTCGGTGTGATCCGGGACCCGGTATTCGCCCGGCTTCTGAACCTCTCCGATGACGTGGACCATCATCTCCAGACCCGTTTCCGAAGGGAGCAGGTAGCCCTTCCCCGGAGACTGGGGCGCCGTGGGGGACTTCGAGGGCGCGGACTGGGCGAACGAGAGGGCGGGCACGAGGAGGATCGCGAGAATGGTCAGGCGCGCGGTCCACGCGCGCCCCGAAGAGCGGACCACGCGTGACCGGCACACCGTCTTGGATGTCGAACCCATGGATGACCTGCACCCCGGAGCCGCGGGACCTCACTCGACCGGCCCCCCCTGGGACCCTCGAGGTGCCCGGGGGCTCCGCCAGCCGGGCACGAAGGTAAGTACGTTCCCGGAGAGCAAGCACTGTTCCGGGGTAACTCCGGAGACGGGAGCGTCCGATCCGGTTCTAGCGGCGCACCTCACCGGACAGCGGGCCCCGACCGGAACGGCCCCAAGGTATGTAGCTTGAAGGTGTTGTACGTAGCTGGATCTGCTCGGCATGTCCCTGGATCCCTCGCTCTGATGCGGCACTTGCCGTGAAACCCGCCGCGATCTCGCGTGGCACTCACGAAACGTCCTGGATCGGCCGCTCCATACGAGTAGTCGTGGCACGTCCTTTGCAATTTTTGTAAATCCTGGAGTTCACACCCTCCATCCCGTGATCCGATCTTCAATCGATAGCCCCCTGCCGAGGTGACCATGCGCCTGGTACGCCTTCTCGTTTGCACTGCTGCCTTCCCCCTCGTCCTGGGAGTGGGCGTGCCGCCCCCGGAAGCGTTCGGGGCGGTGTGGATGACCCGGAACGAGATCCACGCGCTGCCCATGTCGGGGGTAGCCTGGAACGCGCTCAAGACCAAGGCCGACTCGCCCGCGAGCACCCCGGACCTGGGCAATCAGCTCGACGATTGCGACGTGATCGTGCTCGCGAAGGCGCTCGTCCATGTCCGGACCGGCGTGGAGACCTATCGCACCCAGGTCCGGCAGAGCTGCATGGCTGCCATCGACACCGAGCTCGGAGGAGAGTCCCTGGCGCTCGCGAGGAATCTGACCGGCTACGTGATCGCGGCGGAGCTGGTCGGGCTCGAGCCCGCGGAGGACCAGGCGTTCCGGGCATGGCTCCGGCGGGCCCTCGGGGAGGTGCTCGTCGATGGACGTTCCCTGCGCTCGACGCACGAGGACCGGCCCAACAACTACGGGACGCACGCGGGAGCGAGCCGCGCGGCGGTGGCCGTCTACCTTGGCGACATCACGGAGCTCGCGCGCACGGCCACGGTCTTTCGCGGCTGGCTGGGGGATCGGAGCGCCTACTCGGGATTCAACTATGGCGATCTCTCGTGGCAGTGCCATCCGTCGCAGCCGATCGGGATCAATTCGCCGGGATGCGTGGTCAGCGGCGTACCCCTGGACGGTGCGCTCCCCGAAGAGATGCGCCGGGGCGGGTCCCTCCAGTGGCCCCCGGCGAAGGGAGACGCGGTCAACTACACGTGGGAGGCGATCCAGGGAGCCGTGGTCCAGGCGGAGATCCTGAGCCGCCAGGGGTACGACGTGTGGAACTGGCAGAGTCAGGCCCTCCGCCGGATGGCCTACTTCCTCTACGATCTGGATCTCCGGTTCGGAGGCTGGTGGGCGTCGGGAGACGACGCGTGGTCTCCGTGGATCATCAACAAGGCGTACGGGTTGAAGTTCCCCACGGAGACGCCGACCCGGCCGGGAAAGAACATGGGATTCACCGACTGGACCCACTACTCGTCCGCCGGGGTGACTCCTTCCGACGTCAGCCCGCCCACGGCCGTACGCGACATGTCGACGACGAATCCCTGAGCGGCGGAACGTCGCCCGAGCGCATGCGCCGGGCGATCTGCGCTAGACTTTTTCCATGGCGCAGCGCGAACCCGCACGCACGACGGAAGCCCCCTCCCGGCCCAAGCCGCATCCGGCGCGCAAGCTCCTGCGCCAGTCGACGCTCCTCCTCGTCGGGCGGATCCTCTCCAAGCTCGGAAATTTCGCGACCCAGATCCTCATCGTCCGGTATCTGTCGCAGAGCACGTACGGGGGGTTCGCCTACGCGCTGACCATCGCGACCGTGCTCCAGAATCTCGTCGGACTGGGCCTGGAGCGCTCGGTCACGCGCTTCCTCCCGATCTACCAGGAGCGCGGCGACATCCCGAGACTCTTCGGCACGATCGCCATGACGCTCCTCACGATCGTGTCCCTGGGTCTCGTCAGCGCGGGCGTCCTCTTCGGACTCCAGGGGGTCTTCACGAGATGGATCCCGAACCCGGAGACGACGCTTCCGCTCCTGCTCATCCTCATCTTCCTCGCGCCGCTCCAGGCGATCGACGACATGCTCGTCGGGACCTTCGCGGTGTTCGCCAAGGCGCGCTCCATCTTCGTGCGGAGGTTCCTCCTGGCGCCCGTGCTCCGGCTCCTCGTCGCGTCCGCGATGGTCCTCGGGAAAGGGGACGTGCTCCTCCTCGCGATCGGGTACGTGGCGAGCAGTCTCCTCGGGGTCGCCATCTACGGACTCCTGCTCGTCCGGGTGCTCCGTCAGGAGGGGCTGCTCGCCGCCTGGCGCGATCGCGCGCTGCGGATGCCCTGGAAGGAAGTTCTCGGCTTCACCCTCCCGCTCCTGACCACCGACCTGACGTACGCGGCCATGACGACCCTGAGCGTGGTGCTCCTGGGACACCTGTGGAACACGACCGCGGTCGCCTCCCTCACGGCCGTGCTTCCCGCCGCCCGGATGAACGAGCTCGTGATGAACACGTTCGGGATCCTGTTCGTGCCGCTCGCCGCGCGCATGTTCGCGAACGAGGACCGCCCCGGCATCAACGCCCTCTACTGGCGCACCTCGATGTGGATCGCGATCTTCACGTTCCCCGTGTTCGCGTTCACGTTCTCCCTCGCGGAGCCGCTCACGGTGCTCCTCTTCGGGGAGCGCTACGCGTCGTCGGCGCCGATCCTCGCGATCCTGGCGGCGGGGTGCTATTTCAATGCGTCGCTGGGGTTCAACGGCCTGACGCTGAAGGTGTTCGGGAGCGTGCGGTCGCTCGTGCTCATCAATCTCGCCACGATCGCGGCGAGCGTGGTCCTGAGCGCGTTCCTCATCCCGAGCCTGGGTCCGCTCGGAGCCGCGGTCTCGATCACGGCCGCGCTCGTCCTCTACAACGTGCTGAAGCAGCTGGGCCTCAAGCGGACGGGTGTCCGGCTCTTCGAGCCCCGGTACCTCAGGGTCTACGCGGGCATCGTGCTCTGCGCGTCCGGGCTCCTGGCCATCTCCGCTATCCTGGACCCGCCCGTCTATGTCACGGCGGCGCTCGCGCTCCTCGCCACGTGGTTGCTGGTGCGGTGGAACGCCGAGCTTCTCGAGCTGCGGGACACGTTTCCCGAGGTGCTGAAGCTCCCGGGCATGGGGCTCCTCCTCCCGCGGCGCGACCTCCGTCCCGGTGAGGCGCGAGGGTGATGAGGGCGCCGACCGTTCTCGTCACGGACGCGGACCGAGGGAGCGCGCTCGCGATCATCCGGTCGCTGGGGCGGCGAGGCTGGAACGTGATCGCCGCCGGCGAGGACCCCTCGTGCATCGGATTCCGTTCCCGCCACGTTTCCGAGCGGCTCGTGGTTCCGTCGCCCGCGCGCGAGCCGCAGGGATTCGTGGAACGGGTGCTCGAGGCCGTGAGCCGCCGGGGCGTCGAGCTGATCGTCCCCGTCACGGACGAGGTCATCCTGCCGCTCCATGAAGCCCGAGCCCGTTTCAATGGACGCACGCGGCTCGCGATCCCCGAGGATGCCGACGCGCTTCGCGCCGTGATGGACAAGAGCAGGACCTTGGAGCTGGCGGAGTCGCTCGGCGTGCCCACGCCGAGGGGCCTCCTCGCGACTTCCCCCGACGCCGCGCTTCGCGGAGCGGAGCTGCTGGGCTGGCCGGTGGTCCTGAAGCCCCGGTCCTCGCGGGTGCTCCACGAACGGGGCGGCATCGATGCGTTCGTGGTCTCCTATGCGGGCACGCGAGACGATCTCGTCGAGAGCCTCGAACGGCTCGAGGGCCGGTGCGGCGTTCTCATGCAGGAATACTGCGGGGGCGTGGGCCGCGGGGTCGGGCTCCTCCTCCACGAGGGCCGGCCGCTCGCGGCGTTCCAGCATCGCCGCGTGCACGAGGTGCCGATCACGGGCGGCGCCAGCTCCCTCCGGGTCGGCGAGGCGCTCGATCCCACGCTCTACGACTACTCCGTTCGCATTCTCGGCGCGCTTCGATGGACGGGTCTCGCGATGGTGGAGTTCAAGGTGGGCGACAAGGGCCCGAAGCTCATGGAGGTGAATGGCCGCGTGTGGGGCAGCCTTCCGCTCGCGGTGATGAGCGGCGTCGACTTTCCGGCGCTCCTCGCGAGCCTCTACCTGCAGGGTCCCCCGGGGGAGGGTTCGTCGCCTCAGCTCACGTACCGCGTCGGCATCCGCGCTCGGAACCTGGCGCTCGATGTCACGTGGATCCTGACGGCGCTGGGGCGTCGCCGTCGGTTCCCGTTCCTCCCGACTCCCTCACGGCGGGATGGCGTCGCGGGCCTTCTCGCGCTGTTTCACCCGCGCGACCGGTTCGACGTGCAGAGCCTGGCCGATCCGCGCCCCGGCCTCGCCGAGATCCCCAAGATCCTCCGCCACGTCTGGCGCAAGGCGCGCGGCTAGCCACAATTTTCTTGGTACGGCGCATCTCTTGCTGACCGGTACCCGATGTCAGGTTCTCGTGCCCGGCGGGGGCCGAGCACGAGGGGGAACCATCGCTCGATCCGGAGGCATGGGATCCGTGCTTCCTACGCGATGGCAAGGGCATGCGCGCCCGGGGCGCGCCAAATCGGCGGGAGGACAGCATGGGCGAGGCGACGAATCTAGAAGCCAGAGGGACCGCGGACGTGTTCCGTCCTTTCCCTCCGGCGGTTGCAGATAATAGAAAGTTCCTCCAGGGACGCTTCCAGCCCGTCGCGAGGACGGGGGGCCGCGAACGGTGTCCATGGTGCCTTTCGAGAGGGAAGCGGGTGCTCGACGTGGTGAGCGG